>JBBQWD010000095.1:0-6565 GCA_038210945.1 Gemmatimonadales bacterium | reverse complement strand
TTGCTCATCCTCTATCCTGGAAGCGCGGGACTCACCGCGCAGATCCAGCTTGCGCGTGCCGCCACGCGGGCACCGGCAGACAGCGGTCCTGTCAGCGTCCGCTGGAATCGGCTCGTGCCAAGACTCGTCGATGAAAACGCTGCCAGGCGGCGAGCTGCCCGGAGCGCTGCGACCGCGGCTCACGACTCCGCCGCGTTGCGCCGAATCGCGATGACCCCGCCACCGATTCTCTTTCGCGTATACACCCTTCTCAGCGTCGCCCAATACGGGGCGGTGAATTCCGCGCGAGACAATCACGCCGTCTCCGCCGACGTGGCCGTCGCCGCCGCATCCGCCGCCGTGCTCACGCAGCTGTTCACGGACTCCGCTGTGCGCGCATCAATCGCCGGGGAGCTGGCTCGAGACATTGAGCAGGCACGACCCCGATCGCGCGGAGCAGAGCTGGCGATGGCCGGCAAACATCTCGGAGAAGACGTTGCCGCTCGCGTGATCGCATGGTCACCGCCGCTGCTCAACTTCGCCGCACCCTGGAAGGGCACCATCCCGACCGGGCCTGGCATGTGGTACAGCGCTCCCGGCATCCCACCGATAGGAATTCTTATGGCGCAAGCACGCCCCTGGTTGCTCGACTCGGCGTCGCAGTTCCGTTCCGGCCCGCCTCCGGCCTACGGCTCACCGACGTTCGAGGCAGCACTCGAAGAGGTGCGACAGGTCTCTCGAAATCGAACCTCGGAACAGAAGAAGTTGGCGCAGAAATGGAATTCCGGTGACCCGTGGGCGCCCTGGAACGAGACCGCATCCGCCGCGATACGCCGGCACCACCTGTCCGACGCCGACGCCGCGCGGGTCCTCGCGGTGCTCAACGCTGCCTCGTCGGATGCTGTCATCGCTTGCTTCGAGGCCAAGTACCACTACTGGTCGATCCGACCTTCGCAGGCCGACACGGCACTCGTGCTTGCCGACAGCATCAGTCTGCCGAACTTTCCGTCCTATCCATCGGGCCACGCTTGCAGCGCCGGCGCGTTCGATGGGGTGCTCGGGCACTTTTTCCCGCAGGATCGCGCGGAGTTCACCCGGATCGCTGAGGAGCAGGCCATGTCTCGGCTCTACGGCGGGATTCATTATCGCTTCGACGATGACGAAGGATTGGCGCTAGGCAGGGCAGTGGCTCGGTACGACGTGGAGCGAGAGCGGCGCGGAGGGTTGAATGCGTGGCGTACCGCGCCGGTAGAGCACAAACCTTAACTGTCGATTCGCGCGTCGTGTTTTTACCTAGGCCACGCCGCGCGTTCCTCTGTCGTCAGGTCGGGGACCACTCGACCCCCATCTCTGTCGGATCGCAGGGCTGCTTCGATGATTCCCATCACCGTCGCACCCTGCTCCGGCGGGACAGGGTTCGGCGCTCGGTTGAGCAAGGCCTGGCGCAGCGCGACGTAGTAGCCGCGCTGATCGCCACGTGCCGCTTTCAGCGCGCGCGAATCGTTGGTGGCTCCTTCATATAGTATCGCGTCATCCGGATCGTGCCCCCATTCGGGAGAGCCCGGCAAAACTCCGGCGCGCAGCTGATCCTCCTGGATGTCGGGCTTCAGCTTCACCACGCTCGCACGATCGCCATGCACGGCGAAGCGCGCGCTTCCGCCGGACACGAGTGAGCCGGCACCGAGCGTCGCGATCATTTCGCCGTATCGCAGCACGAGCTGGAAGAAGTCATCGGTTCGCGCGCCGTGGCGCTGCTTCGCGAGCGTCGCTTGTACGCTGTCGGGAATTCCGAATAGCAAGAGCGTCTGATCGATGAGATGCGGACCCAGATCATATAGTAGTCCGGCGCCCGGTCCGGGAACTTCACGCCATCGGTCACGGACGTCGGGGCGATAGCGATCGATGCGCGATTCAAACAGCACGACGCGTCCCGTGAGGTCCTGGCGGATTGCATCCTGAACGGTGAGGAAGTCGCTGTCCCAGCGTCTGTTCTGGAACACGGAGAGCAAGACGTTTTTCTCTCTCGCTACAGTCGCGAGATGTCTCGCCTCTTCGACGGTGATCGTGAACGGCTTGTCGACGACGACATTGCGGCCGGCACGCATCGCCGCCTCGGCGAGCGGCGCGTGCGTTTCATTGGGGCTCGCGATTACGACGAGGTCGATGTCGGGGTGTGTCGCCAGCGCCTTCGGATCCGAGACGACTTCGACACCGGCAAGCATCGCCGATACATCTGCGGGTCGGCTCGACGACACCGCGGTGATCTTGTAGCCGTCGGTTGCCTGGAGCAGAGGTACGTGAAAGGTCTTCGATACGAAACCGAAGCCAATCAGGCCGACGCGAATCGGAGAGCTAGACGCCAAGGAGCCGCTTCACAGCGCGGTCTTCTTTTCCTGACGGGCAGCGAGGAAAGCGTCAACGGAGAATCTGCCGGCTCCCGTCAGAGCTAGAGCGAGACTCGACCCAAGAAGCAGGAACTCGAGCTCATAAGCCGAAAACCCTCTCTTCAGCTGCACCAGAACAATGGCACCGAGCATGTCGCACACGAACCCAACCGCGAGCAGCCGAGTAAGGAGGCCCAACAGCAAAGCAATGCCGCCGAAGAACTCGAGCAGGCCGATGAAAGGTCCCATGATGCCCGGAAAGGGGACGCCCATCTGCGTGAACGCGCCGGTGACGCCGGCGAAACCATAGACGAACAACTTCTGCCGCCCGTGATTGATGAAGACGGCCGCAACGGCGACACGAAGTACAGCGAGCCCGACGCTTATCTGGCGTGGGGAAGCAGAGCGAAAGAGTATCGTCGATTGGTCCTCAGTAGACGTCCAGGTCTCGACCTACAACAAAAGGCCTCGGATAGCGCGCAAGCATGTCAGCCACTAGTTCCTCCTGCGATAGGCCGTTGTAGTGATACAGTATCAAGAGCCGCGGCTTTGCCTTCAATGCAAGTTCCGCCAACTCGGGTGTCGTGGTGTGGTATTTCGCGGAGAATCGCTTGAACGACTCGGACCGTGTCGCGAGCCACGCCGGTGTGTGCGCTTCGTGGATCAACACGTCGCATCCGCGGCACGCGTCGATAGTCGCCTGGATGGGGTTCGTGTCACCGGAGATGACGATGCTGCGATCGGGAGTATCGAAGCGATAGCCGTAGCTCTCCATCGCGTGCTTCGTCGCGAACGCCGTCACTGTCACATTCGAGTCTCTGTAGATCACACCCGGACCGATTTCATGTGCGTTGACATTGTGCCCTGCGGCGAACGTGCGCTGATTGCCATCGGGATTGGTGCGCGTCTCGATGTCGACGCGATAGGCTTCGAGAATGTGTTCGGTCATCGCCTTGATTCCCTTCGGACCGTACACCTCCAGCGGGAAGGTGCGTCCGACCGTCCACGGCGTAAAAATCAGATCGGGATAGCCGACTGTGTGGTCAGAATGCAGATGGGTGACGAACGCGACGCGGAGTTTTACGGGTTCCAGCGCCGTGATGCCTTTGTCAAACGCGGCTCTGGCCCGGCGTACGACCCCCGGGCCGAAGTCGACGAGGTACGCGGTGCCATTTACAACGATTGCGGTAGCGGGACCGGAACGATCTGGATCAGGGCCAGGGTTGCCGGTACCGAGGAGCACGACCTTCGTCTTGCTCGCCGCGGGTTTCTGCGCCTCTTGTGCGCATGCCGAAACAGTGTGGAGCAACAGCGCAGAGCAGAGGACTGTCGACAAGGCCAACGGCGCCCTGACCACACGCATACCACACCTCCGTGAACGGGCAGGTTGCTGCATCGTACTAAGTTCGGCACAGAAGGTACTCTAGGCAACGACCCGCGCTATCAGGGTGAGAATTTTGACGCCAACATGCGGGCCGCATCGACCGTGCGTGAATCGCCGATCGGAAGGGCGGCACGCCGGGACAGATCGCGCTCGCGTGGCTCCTGCACAAGGGTCCGGACATCGTGCCGATCCCCGGCACAAAGCATCGGCGCTATCTCGAGGAGAACGTCGGCGGGGCGGACGTGTCGCTCAATGCCAAGGAGATGTCGGCGCTCGACGCGACGCTTTCGCCCGAGAAGGTCGCCGGCCCGCGCTACAATGAAAAGCAAATGTCGATGGTGGATCGCTGAGCGCTGCATCTACAATCCGCCCAGCAAAGCCGTCCGACCTCACCGCCATCGGCAGACTCGGCGCACTTCTGGTTCGCATGCACCACGACTTCGACCCGAAGCGCTTTATCGCGGCGCCAGCGCGAACGGAGAAGTCATATAGCTCGTTTCTCGGCTCGCAGCTCGATGAGCCGAACATCGTCATCCTTGTCGCGGAGCGGGACGGCGAGGTGCTTGGATATACGTATGCGGGCGTCGAGGGGAACGACTACATGGCGCTGCGCGGACCGGCTGGCGTGTTGCACGACATCGTGGTCGATCCCGTCCACCGCGGGCAAGGCATCGGGCGGATGCTGCTCGACGCGACGCTCGACGCGCTCAAGGGGCGAGGAGTGCCTCGCGTCGTGCTCTCGACGGCGGAGGGGAACCCCACTTCGCAGCACCTGTTCGCTCGCGCCGGCTTCCGGCGCACGATGATCGAGATGACTCGAGAGCTAAACGACTAGTCCACGTCCAGCGAGATATTGACGCAACCGGTTCGGGTTGGCACTCCGGTCAGCGAGCGCTACGTAACCGTCCGGTCGCAGGAGGTACACGGCTCCGTTCTGAAAACCCGCGCGTCGCATTCCTGATTCCCACGCGAATGGGTGAAGCTGAAGCCGAACCTCACTGCACGCCTCGCGCAGACCCTGTTTCACTTCGCCGTAGACGTGGACCTGCCACGCGAGCGACGTGAGCGGCGCGAAGTTGTCTTCGCCGGACGCGAGCTTGACCCACGGCAGTCGATCTCCCGCGCGCACTTTCCCCGCGGAGCCCTCGCTCAACGAGCTGTCACGATAGTTGACCTGGGTCTGCGACACAGTCCTGAACAGCAAGCGACGCATTGCCCTGATTCGAAAGAGCACCGGCACCACAAGTGGAACGATCCGCTTGCGCACCACAGCCGCGAGAGCGCCACGCCTCGTGACGAGCGCAAATCCGCGATCGGTGGTTGCGACAAGTCGCCGAGCGAAAGCAATCCGCTCTGGCTCATAGGTGTCGAGGATTTTCTCGGAGGCACCTTGCTTCAAGACCTCGGCTAGCTTCCACGCCAGGTTCACGGCGTCGCCGATCCCCGTATTCATCCCTTGCCCACCGACTGGACTATGGATGTGCGCGGCATCGCCGAGCAGGAAGGCGCGACCGCTGCGGAAGTGGAGCGCGACACGATGGTGCACGCGATAGGTCGAAAACCAGTTCACCTTCTCGATGTTTAGTTTGAGGTGCTCGATGGCTTTGCCCTTCACGTCGTCGAAACTGAGCTTGCCGTGTTCGCCCCCCGGCAAATCGTGGGCGTTGCCGACCAGGCGCCAGTGCGCTTTTCCTTTGAGAGGGAAAAGGAGCAGAAAATCGGCATCTTCGATATCGACGTGGAGGTCCTTATCAACCGGCTCGCCCGTTGCGATCACATCGGCGACGTAGAAGAGACCGGTGTACGTTCCGCCCGGAAAGCCGATACCCAGCTGTCCGCGAACGATCGACGACGCTCCATCACATCCCGCGAGATACGGCGCATCGCAAACTTCTTCCGAGCCATCCGGCCGCCGCAGCGTCGCTGTCACACCGCTCTCGTTCTGCAAGAATCCCAACAGCTCTGTTTGCCGCTCGACGCGCACGCCGAGCGTGCTCAATCGCTCGATCAGCAGTCGCTCGTGGGCGTCCTGAGGAAACACGAGAGCGAAGGCGTATGGAGTTACTCCTTCTCCGGTGCGCTGCAAGGGAACACCTGCTACTCGGCGCCCACTCGCCCACAGATTGAGATTCTCAATCTTGACTCCGCCCGCAACGACGGCGTCGTCCAACCCAACCTGGTGATAGTACTCCAGCGTGCGCGCCTGCACGGCGAGCGCGCGGGAAGTGGTGCCCGGTTCCGCGGTCTTGTCGATGATCCGCACTTTGATGCCGAGCCGCGTCAACCAAAGCGCGAGCACGAGGCCAGTGGGGCCGGCACCAGCGATGAGGACAATGCTTTCAGGCATTTCTCATGATTATCGCGGCCGAGGCGCGGGAGTCAGCCGCAACAGGTCGCCTTTCGCGGCGTCGACAATGACGAAGATCGCGCCATCGCGTCCTTGCGCGACATCGCGAATGCGTCTGCCCATGAACACTCGCTCTTCGACACCGACGCGCGTTTCGCCGTCCAGCTGCAGCCGGATCAGCGACTGCGTCGCGAGTCCGCCGGCCAGAAGACTGCCGCGCCATGCGGGGAACATCGCGCCGGAGTAGAACAGCGCGCCTGAGGGCGCAATCACTGGCGTCCACGAGCGCACCGGCGCCGTGTACTGCCGACTCGTCGCGTGATCGGGAACGGACGGGCCGGCGTAGTTGTCGCCGTTGCTCACGAACGGCCAGCCGTAGTTCTTTCCGCGCTGAATCAGATTGAGCTCGTCGCCGCCGAGCGGGCCCATCTCGAGCACCCACAGCCGGCCGGATGGATCAAACGCGGCCGC
>JBBQWD010000094.1:0-6567 GCA_038210945.1 Gemmatimonadales bacterium | reverse complement strand
TACGAGTACATCAGCGTTCAGGATGCGGCCACGGATCCGAACCTGAGAGCGAAATACGATGTGATCCTGTTTCCTCCCGGCGGCGGAAATCCACAGTCGATCGTCGCGGGGCTGCCGATGTATCGGAATCCGATGCCCTGGAAGAAAACCGAGCTCACTCCCAACCTCGGTATCGATGAGACCGATGACATTCGTCCGGGACTCGGATGGACCGGCGTTCAAAACATTGCGACGTTCGTCAGGAACGGCGGAGTACTCGTCGCGGTAGACAATACCGCCGACCTCGCGGTCACTTTTGGATTGGCGAACGGAGTCTCGCTGAACCAACCGCCGCGCCTTCACGTCGTCGGAAGTCTGCTGCGGACGAAAGTCGTCGACGACGCCAGCCCGCTCGTATACGGGATTCGCGACAGCCTCGCGGTGTACAGCGACGGTGGCTCGAGCTTCAGCATCACCAACGTTCTTGGAACGCGCGGTGGCCGGTTCCCCGATTCGGCGACTGCGCGGCCAACGGGGCGCGGAACGACGGACGATGTCGACGTGCCGCAGGGCAGGGTGGCACTCGATCCGCGCAATGACGTGCCGCAGCGCAGACCGGTGCAGCCATGGCAAGCGGCGCCGGTGACCGACGAGCAGATGAGAAATCCCCTTGCGGTAATTCCGCCCGCCCTGCGTCCACGCGTAGTCCTGCGCTTCAGCGAGCAGCGCGATCTTCTCGCGTCGGGGCTTCTCGACGGCAACGATGTCGCGCAGCGCCCCGTCATCGTCGATGTTCCGTTGGGAAAGGGACACGTCGTTCTCTTTGCCAACAATCCGATGTGGCGGGGCGCTACGATCGGCAGCTATTTCTTCGTGTTCAACGCGCTGCTCAACTTCGACCACCTCGATTCCGGAAGGAAACTCGATACGCGCTGAAGACATCGCGAGAATAGTCGCGCACTACGTACGTTTTCGACGGGAAAAAAGAAAAATCCTGTCGCCGAATTCGTTCTCTGTGGCACCCGCCGTGCAAAGCAAAAAGGTGAGCACAGACCTTGGCGCACAAACGGCGGCGGAGGACTTGGCGGTGAGTTATCGGACGTTTCTCGACTCGACGGGCAAACGCTGGGAGGTATGGCTAGTGACGCCCGCCGCAGCGGAGAGACGCAAGGTCGACCGCCGGGCGGCGGCTGCCGGCAGCGAAGGCGTGCCTGGTGTTTCTGAGCGTCGACTCACCCCGGACAGGCGCAAGGCCCCGTTCCGCCGAACCGTGGCCGTCGCGAGCGAGTTCAGTCAGGGATGGCTTTGTTTTGAGAGCGAAGGTGAAAAGCGGCGGCTCGCTCCAATCCCGCTCGGGTGGCAGGAGGCGGGGCCCGACCGCCTATCGACGTGGCTCCAGGCCGCGAAGCGCGTTGTGAAATGCGGTCCGTGACGTAGATTGATCGCTCCAGGCCCTCTTCCATGACCGCACCGCACGAACCAACTCGACACACCCGCAAGATCCTACGCGAACGCGATGCGATGATCTGCCGTTTCTGCAACAACGAGGAGCGCGCATCAGAGGGTTATCCGTGCAGGAATTGCGAAACGTTCATCTGTATCATCTGCACTTTTCGGGGTGTGGAATACTGCCGGAAGTGCGAACGAGAGCGAGCGGATCCCCAGGCCAAGCGCAGCGCCTGAAGCACGGATTGCCGTGTCCATCCCCCCAACCCAACTGAATTCAGAATGAAAAGAATTGCCAGACAGTATTTCGTCGCGCTGGTCATTTGCGTGCCGTTCGTCGCGAGCGCGCAGGAGAAGCAGCGGTTCGCGAACATGGACGAGGCGATGCAGGCGGGGGGGATCCTTCGCGGCCGGCAGGGTCCGCAGAGCGTCAACTGGATCGAGGGTGGGGCGAGATTCTCCTACACTGATCGCGATGCGAGCACCGGTACGCCGCTGATTCGCGCCTATGATCCGCCGAGCGGCAAGGACGCCGTTCTATTCACGACGACCGGAGTCACCTTTCCTGGCACGAACCAGCCATTCACATACGACGCGTTTGAATGGGCGGCGGATTCGAAGCACCTCGTCTTCCAGACGAATTTCCGGCCCATCTACCGCCGGTCCGGCATCTCCGACTACTACATCTACTCTCTCGCCGACCGCAGCATGCAGCTCGCCACCAAGGGAGCGCGAACCGGCGAGCTCTCGCCCAACGGCGCGATGCTGGGATTCGAGCGCGACGGCGACATGTACGTCACCGCGCTCGCGAATCATCAGGAGAAGCGCCTCACGAGAGACGCGTCCGAGCACGTGTACAACGGGCACTTCGACTGGGTCTACGAGGAAGAATACGGCCTGGCGCAGGCGTGGAAGTGGTCAACCGACAGCCGCTACATAGCCTACTGGCAGCTCAACGACTCGGCGGAGCCGGACATCCAGATCTCCGATTACTCCGGTCTCCATCAGCAATGGGAGAAGCTGCGCATCCCACAGGTGGGCGACTCCAACGCGACGGTTCGCATCGGAGTCGTAAACGTCGCCACCGGCCAGAACACCTGGCTCGACACAGGTGAGCGAGGCGAGTTCTACATACCACGCATTTACTGGACGAGCCGGCCCGATACGCTTGCGGTCATCACGCTCAACCGCCCGCAGAACACGATGAAGCTCTTCTTCTTCGACGTGAAGACGGGCGGGCGCCGTCAGGTGATGACGGAGACGTCCAGGACGTGGGTCGACGTCTACGACTTCTACGCGGGCGTCGACGACCTGATGTCGTTCCCGGAGAATTCACACGAGTTCTTCTGGCTCTCGGATCGAGACGGCTACCAGCACCTGTACCGCTACGACTATTCCGGCAAGCTGATCAACCGGGTGACGCGCGGCAATTGGAGCGCCACGCGAATCGAGGGAAGCGATGCCAAGGGTCAGACGATCTACTACACGTCTACCGAAGCGTCCCCGCTGGAGCGGCAGCTCTATTCCATCCGCTTCGACGGAACGGGTCAGCGCCGCATCACAACCGCGGAAGGCACGCACCGGATCAATATGTCGCCGAGCGCGACGTACTTCATCGACAGATACTCGTCGCTGCGGCAGCCCACGCAGGTCGAGCTCTGGACCGCTGCCGGCCAGAAGCTGCGCACGATGGAGAACAACTCGGCGGTGACGACCTGGCTCGCGAATCACGCGTACTCGCCGGCGGAGATCTTCTCATTCACGACATCGGACGGCACCAAGATCGACGCCAGCATTGTCAAGCCGATTCCGTTCGATCCCAACAGGCGCTATCCCGTCATTTTCGACATCTACGGCGGGCCCGGATCGCAGCAGGTGTACAACTCGTTCGCATCGAGCGGATGGACACAGTGGCTCGCTCAGGAAGGCTACGTCATCATCGGGGTCAACAACCGAGGCACGAACAATTACGGCAGCGCGTTCATGAAGGTCGTCTACAAGCAGCTCGGCAAGTACGAGGCGCTCGACTTCGCGGAGACGGCGCGATATCTAGCCAGGCAGACGTACGTCGATCCCAAGCGTGTCGCGATCATCGGCACCAGCTACGGCGGCTACAGCACGGTGTACACGATGGAGATGTATCCCGAGCTCTTTCCCGTGGGCGTTGCCAACTCCACCGTCGGCGACTGGCGCTTGTACGACACCATCTATACCGAACGCTACATGAGCCTTCTCGGCGACAACCTGAAGGGATACGTCGAGAGCGCGCCGATCGAGCAGGCGCCGAAAATGCGGGGAAATCTTCTGCTCATTCACTCAATGATGGATGACAACGTCCATCCGCAGAACACGATGCAGCTGCTGACGGCTCTGACGAATGCGGGCAGGGACGCTGAGGTTCGCATATACCCGCCCGGACGCCACGGTGCCGCGTACAACGGCCAGAGCGCGAGACTAATCCGTCAGGTCACCGACAATTATCTGCGGCGCTACCTGAAGACGGACACCCCGCCGGCGTTAACGCCAGCGCGATAGGGAATGCAAAGAACGCCCGCCGCTGGATCTCCAGCGGCGGGCGTTTCGTTTGCAGACACGCGACTTTGACTACTTTTTCGCGTCCTTCCGAGCGTCGCGAACATCGCCCCGCCTGTCCCGGCGATCCTGGCGCAGGTCTTTGCGATCGGACACGATTTCTCTCTTGTCCGCTCTCGCTTCCTTCCTGTCGCCAGCCTTGATGTCCTGACGCAGTTCCTTGCGATCCGAGCGAACTTCCCTGTGGTCCGAGCGGATCTCACGCGTGTCGGCACGGACTTCCTTGCAGTCCGCGGTCGCGTTCGGATGGCTCTTGCACCATGCGACGAGCTTTGCTCTCGTCATGTGCGGTGGCGCTTTCAGCGCGGCCTGAACCGACTGCGCCGATGCACTCGATCCAGCTGCAAGTACCAGTGCGGCGGCGAGCGCCGCAAGCTTCACATTCGACATCGTCTCTCCTTCCTCTCTCGAGGACCTGTACGGGTGGGCGCAATCGCGCGCCGTTGCATGAGAGACGCGCCATCGCGTCCGACGTTAACAGCGATGGCTGATGCGAAGTCTGCGGTGTCCCTTCGGTTACAGAAAGGTCACTACCTCGAGGTGGACGGGCTGGCGGAACCCTTCGGTCGCGGGGGCTCCGGTAAAAAATGGTAATCCGCGTCGGGTAGTTTTCCGCCGCGCGGCCAGTCGTGCACCTTGGCCGCGAAATTCGGACGCGGACGCGTGTTGATGTATGTCGCGACGTCGAAAGCCTGCTGTGGAGTGAGCTGCTGCGCGCGATCGATCGGCATGAGAGAGTGAATGAACGATGCAGCGGTGTTGATCCGCGCCATTCCCGCTCCGACGTTATACGATCGCGGCCCCCACAACGGCGGCGCCAGCGCCGAACCCTGCCCGGCTGCCCCGTGACAACGGGTGCACGTCGATGTGAAAACCGCGGCGCCACGAGTGAGATCCCCCTGGAGCGGCTGCAATTTCGGCAAACCCTGTCCTTCCATCTCTACGCCGACAGGAATTCCGGTCGAGAGGAACGCGAAATAACTGACGATGTCGCGCATGTCACGTCCACCCGGATTGAGCGCGCGGCCGTTCATGCTTCTCTGGAAGCAATCGTTGATTCTGTCCTCGAGGAGGTCAACCTTTCCGCTGCGTGCCCTGTACTGGGGGAACCGCGCGTAGGCTCCGACCCATGGCATCGCGTTGGGCTGCAAACCTTCCTTGAGGTGGCAGCTCGCGCAGCGCAACGAGTTGCCGACGTGCCGAGGCAGGCTGTCGCGCGTGGCCAGGAGTATCGCGCGGCCTCGGAGCGCCGAGGCGCGGTATGCACTGTCGCGGAGCTCCGCGTCGACTGGAATCCGGAATCGAGTGCGCGGCCTCGCGCCAGGTTGGCTTGACGCGGCGACGTGTTCAGCGCGCGCGCGCGGATGCTCGAATGCCGAGAGCGACAGGGCGCCCGTCGCGACAGCGACGATGATCAGGATCCGGGGCGACAACATGGCCTCGGATTTAGGATGTGGCCGCGGTTAGCGCAAGAGACGCACGTCTTCGCGCTGACCGTCGGTCAGTCCGCTCTTATCGACTCGTCGGCAGGAATCCGGGTGGAACTGATCGATCGCGCCTTCCCGTCGCCCTTGATGGATGTAACGACTTCGCTGACCATACCATCAATTCGTGAGTGGAACGCCTGCGCCACGCCCGCGATCAAGGCGGCGACGACGCCGTCGAGAGCCACGCCCAGTTTGCTGCTCGTTTCTTTCGTCGCAACGGCGGTCACCTTAGCGGCTCTCACGTCGGCCCGAGATGCACTGAGCGCAATCCCAGCCCCGAAGGCAACTCCGACCGCTGCCCATGGATGGTCTTTGACCTTTTGGGTGACGTCGACCTTTCGCTCCAGCTCGGCGATTGCGCCGGACATGCGCGCTCTGGTCTGCTCGATGTCGGCGCGTACATCGGTTGTGGTCTCAGCCATGATTGTGTCTCCGTAACGTTGCCAGTGTTTGCTCGGGCTTCAGCTTGGTTGGGGACAGGAGGGAAGTGCCGCGCTTGAGCAGGTAAAACGTTCCTCCGCCCAGAATCGCCGTAAGCACGAACGCGGCGATCCAATAGCGCCCGCGAAACAGCGCGTCACCGAGCAGGAGAACTATTCCGAATACGAGCATCTGTACCGTCAGAAGTCCGACCATTGCCGCACCGATGGCGAAGCCGGTGCCCTTGCCGATGTCCCGCGCGATCTGCGCGAACTCGATGCGGGCGAGGTGAACCTCCTGACGGGCGAGATGCGCTCCATCTTCCGCCACGTCGCGGAGGAGCTGCCCGACTCCGCGATTGGTGTCGAACGCGCTCGGCATCTTCATGGCTATCGCCGGAGCGCTGTGCCGATCAGATAGCCAGCGCCGAGCGCGACGAGCAGGGATCGGGCGGGGTGCTCCTTGACCTGCTTTTCGACGCCGTCCTTCAGCTTGTCGAGATCCGCATCGCGCAGCCAGTCGGCGCTCGACTGCATTCCGCTGGCGAGCGTGTCGGTGACAGCGGCGATGCTGGGATCGCTGGTGATGGCCACCGATGATCCTCCAGCTGATGTCTCTGTCGACGGGCGACGCTGACGCAGGG
>JBBQWD010000093.1:0-6580 GCA_038210945.1 Gemmatimonadales bacterium | reverse complement strand
CCCTGACCAATGGCGAACGCTCTTCTCGCCATGGGAAGACAGCTAGATGTCGCGCACGAATCCCAGAGTCAGCGTCGCCGAGCAGTCGATCCCGGCGCAGATCGGCGCTGTGCTCTTCCGCCATCGCGGCTGGCTTCCCCTTCTATTCCTGGGAATTCCGCTGGTGATGCCCGGCTCGACCTCTCCCTTCCGCTGGGAAGTCGGCCTCGCACTCATCGTCATTGGAGAAGCGATACGACTTGCCGGCGTAGCGGCCGCCGGGACCGTGACACGTCGGCGCTCACGCAACGTGCAACGGCTGGTCACCTATGGGATCTTCGCGTGGGCGAGGAACCCGCTTTACATCGGCAACTTTCTGATCTGGATTGGCTTCGTCACCATCTCGGGAGTGTTGTGGTTCCTGCCGATCGCCGTGCTGCTATTCGCGGTCGAGTACGAGCTCATCGTGCGCTACGAGGAAGGGGTGCTCGAATCGATCTTCGGGCGCGAGTATCTCGACTACAAGAACGAGACGCCGCGATGGATTCCGCGCCCACCCAAAGGTGAGCAAGCGGTCGGTGAGTACCATTGGAGCGAGGCGTTCAAGAGCGAGATCAGCTCGTTCCTTCAATACGCGGTACTGATACTCGCGTTCTGGATCAAGAGCCAAATCATGGAGGGAGGCGGAGGAGTGTGGGCGACGGGGTTCTTCAAGCGGTTTTAGCTCGACACTCCACACAAATCACTCGCTCGCTCGAGAACCTCGCCTTGATCTTCTCGGCAAACGATCCGTACAAGTGCGTATCGCACAGCGCCCGCTTGCACGAAGGGCACACGCCGCCTTTGCCCGCTTTGAAAAACACCCTGCACTTGTCGCACTGCCAACTGAATACGGACGGGCGGAAGATCGGCACTTACACGATGGCGATGGTTTGAGCGCCACTCCACGTTGCGCCGGGCTTGAGCTCCACCGGTGATCCGATCTGCGCCGCCTCGACGCAAACCATCTTCAGGTAGTCCTCCGGGGCGAGCCCGATGAATCCCGTCACCTTTTCGGCCCACGGATTCCAGACGACCGCGTCCTTGAACCCCGTGGCGCGAACCTCGATCCGGCGCTCGTTGCCGCGGTCCTCGATCTCGATTTTCTTGGGGGCCTTGAGATAGACGCGATCGGTCTCGTCGGAAATCACGAGCTTCTTCGCCTCGTCCTTCGTCTCGTTGCCGCCCTGTGTCTTGTCGAGGTACCACTTACCGGTGAGGCCGCGCAGCGCTGACTCACGAATGTCGGCGACAGCAATGTAGGTGTGCAGCGCCGCGGTGAAGGTGAACAGCTCGTCGCCAGTGTTGAACGCGTCGAGCTTCACCTGGAGCGACTTGTCGTCGATCGTGACCGTGAGCTCAGTGCGGAAATGATAAGGGAACAGCTCCCGCGTGCGATGATCGTCGGTGAGCACGAGCTTGACCGACGACGGATCGTCGGAGGAGTCGGCGTTTTCCGCGAGCTGCCACTCCGACTTCCGCGCGAATCCGTGCTGCGGCAGCGCGCCGATGTTCGCGAACTGCGGCCACACGACCGGAATACCACCGCGAATCGGATCGCCCGGCGCAAAGGTCGCCGTCTTGCCCATGAACAGCACTTCCTTGCCGCCCGCGGGAATCCACGAAGTCACGTGCGCGCCGTTCAGGTATACGTCGGCCGAGCTGCCCGACGGATGCGAGAGCAGCACGGTGGACATTCCGTTCTTTCCGGGAACGATGGGAGGGGTCATGGGATCAGATATTGATGGACGAGCAGCCGATTCCGCCAGTTGCTCGCACGGTGGCTACCGGTTGGGCCGTCCCGGAGGGGTTTCGCTCTTGAAGACTTCGCGATTGATCTGGACGTACTCCTTGAGATTCGCGGGCACGTCTTCTTCAGGAAAGATCGCCGTCACCGGGCACTCGGGCTCGCAGGCGCCGCAGTCGATGCATTCGTCCGGATGGATGTAGAGCTGGTCCGCGCCCTCGTAAATGCAATCGACCGGGCACACGTCGACGCAGGCGCGGTCCTTGGTGTTCTTGCAGGCTTCCGTTATTACGTAAGGCATCTCTTTCCCGATAGTGCGGCGGCGACCACAGCCGCGCCAGAGGCGTTTCCTTCGCGAAAAATAGACTCGCGGGGTTGAATATCAACAGCAGGCTTCACCACTTGAGGAATCCCACAGCGAGACCGAGGAAGATGAGGGCGAGAACGGAGCCGATCATGACCGCGCGACGCCTACGGTTCCGGCGGACGGCAATCCAAACTTCTTCGTCGAGATAGTAGAAACCGGGTGAGGCTTCGCGTATCACCGCGCTGTCGTGCAGCCGCTTCACCGCCCGTGCCTCGCCGAAACCCATCGCCGCGTACGATTGCGCGGTCGAAGGAGTGAGCGCGCCCGCTGCGCGGAAGTCGTCGACGACTTGGCGCTCCTTCATCCTCATGATTGCTATGGCTGCCGTTGCGCCCATCTCACTGCTCCGTTAGTGATCCGTTCAGCAATATTCTACCTTCGCCACGGCGGAATGTCGCCACGCTTCTTGTCGAGGTCCGGATTCTCGCGGAAGAACGTAGCAGTGCGCCCGATCACCTGCACTACCGCGGAGTTCGTCGCGAGGGCCAGCGAGTTCGCCACATCCTTCGGCTTTGCCTCGTCCTTGTTTCCGAGCTTCACCTTGACGAGCTCGCGAGTGCGCAGCGCATCGTCGAGCGATCCGATCAAGGTCGGCGTCAATCCGTGCTGCCCGATGTGCACCGTCGGATTCAGATGATGCGCCTGAGCCCGCAGCTCCGCGCGCTCGCGACCTTTCAATTTCTCATCCTGCCCGGCTTGGTCATGAATGGACGGACGTCGATCGGCGTTCCGTTCCAGTAGTTGGCGTCGCTGCGCATCACCTGATAATGCAAATGCGGAGTGTTCGGGGGAGCGTTGCCCGTCGTGCCGACGAACCCGATGACGTCTCCCTCCTGCACCTGGAGACCTTCCTTCACGTTCGGTGCGTACCCCATTAGGTGCGCGTAATAATGCAGATATCGTCCGCTGGCGTCCGCTACATAAATCGTGATTCCGCCCGCCCCGCCGTTCGCCAGCTTAATGATGCGGCCTTGCGCGGCAGCGAGCACCGGAGTGCCGCGCATCGCTAGAATGTCGGTCGCCATGTGGATGCGCCCACCGCTACGCCCCTGATGATAGGTATCGGTAAGCTCGCGGGGCTGTACACCTTCGACCGGCACCATGAGCGGGTGGGCCAGAAAATACGCTGAGTCGGATCCGAGCATCGGGCGCATGTCGGGCCGAATCGGCGCGCCAGCTTCGGGCGGCTGCGAAACGACCACGGGAGGATATTTCCTTGGTCCGGCATCGTTTGGCGCGCGGACATTGACGCAGGTAGTGGCGCCGATGACCGCGCAGAATAGCGTCGCGCACACGCGTGACACGCGCGCGACGCTGGCGCACCGCTCGCAGAACCGCTCGAGCTCAGCTCGCTGAAACACCAGCCAGCCGCTGCTCCTCTTTTCCGTTCGCCCCTGCACCGCCGTTGGTTGCAGCATGTGCTTCACGCTCTTCCAGCTCGCGCGCCAGCTGCGCAATTCCTTCCTCGATCGTTCTCGAGTGGTGCATCGAGCAGAACTTCGGCCCGCACATGCCGCAGAACTCGGCGCTCTTGAAGTACTCGGCGGGGAGCGTCTCATCGTGATACTCCTGCGCCCGCTCGGGATCGAGGCTCAAGCGGAACTGCTCCTTCCAGTCGAAGGCGTATCGCGCTCGCGATAGCGCATCGTCGCGATTGCGGGCACCCTTTCGTCCGCGCGCGATATCCGCTGAATGCGCGGCGATCTTGTACGCGATCACGCCCTGCCGCACGTCTTCAGCGTTCGGGAGTCCAAGATGCTCCTTCGGAGTGACGTAGCAGAGCATGTCGGACCCGAACCAGCCGATCATCGCCGCGCCGATCGCGCTCGAGATGTGATCATAGCCCGGCGAGATGTCGGTCACGAGCGGGCCAAGCGTGTAGAATGGGGCGTCGCTGCAAACTTCCTTCATGCGGCGGACGTTCATCTCGATCTGATCCATCGGGATGTGTCCGGGACCCTCGACCATTACCTGTACATCCCGCTCCCAGGCTCTCCGCGTGAGCTCTCCGAGCGTATCGAGCTCGGCGAATTGCGCGCGGTCGCTGGCGTCGGCGATGCATCCGGGTCGCAGGCTGTCGCCGAGCGAGACGGTGACGTCGTACTGGCGCAGAATGTCGAGGACGTCGTCGAATCTCTCGTAGAGTGGATTCTGCCGGCGGTGCGCCATCATCCACACCGCGTGCAGTGACCCGCCCCTGCTCACGATGCCGGTGATGCGCCCGTGGACGAGCGGGAGATGCTCGATCAGGATTCCCGCGTGGAGCGTCATGTAGTCGACGCCCTGCTTCGCCTGGTGCTCGATCATGTCGAGCAGGTCATCGGCGGTCAGTTCCTCGAGCTGCTTATCCCATTTGCCGTCGGGTCCGCCTTGTACCGCCTGATAAATCGGTACGGTTCCGATTGGAACCGGCGAAGCCGCGATGATCGCGCGGCGGATTCCATCGATATTGCCGCCGGTCGAGAGATCCATCACCGTGTCAGCGCCGTACTTGACCGCGATCTGAAGCTTTTCGATCTCGCCGTTCACGTCGGAAGAAACCTGCGAATTGCCGATGTTGGCGTTGATCTTCACGCGCGAGACCTTGCCGATGGCCATTGGCTCGAGCGCGCCCGTCAGGTGGTGGATGTTGGCGGGAATGATGAGACGCCCGATCGCGATCTCGTCGCGTACGAGCTCGGGCGCGAGCTCTTCGCGCTCGGCGACGAAACGCATGGCGTCGGTGATATCGCCGCGACGCGCGTAGCGCATCTGTGTTGGTGCTTCCATCGCTCGACTCCCTACGCCGGTACTAACCGGATCAGGTTCTGAGGGACTTTCTCAGCCGGCGCTGCCGCCTCATTTGGCGAGGCTGCGATCTGAAGGGCGCTGGCACCCCTGTCTCCCTCAATATACACCGACGTTTGCCTCTTGACGCTGCTCCCAGTGACGCCGACACTCCCTCGGTTGCGGCGCGACCCATCTGTATCCCAAAGTGAGGATAGCATGGCCATTAACACGAATAAGGTCCTGATCGGAGGCATCGCTGCTGGTGTCGTTTTGAATATCATCGACGTTGTAGGCAACATGTTCATCTTCGCTGCCCGCATGAAGGCGGAATCAGACGCGTTCAAGCCGGGCTTGGCCGATCAAATGAATCGGCCCTCCGTAATGGTCAGCTACATCGTCATGGACCTGATACTCGGCATCGCGCTGGTTTGGACCTATGCGGCGATTCGCCCGCGCTTTGGTCCCGGGATGAAGACGGCAACGTACGCCTCAATCCTGTTCTGGATCCTCGGGGGAATCTTCTACTCTGGTTACCTGCACATGGGAATGATGTCGACGGGGCTGTGGTTGCAGTTCTCGGTCTTTGCCCTGGTGAACTTTCTGGTCGCAGGCTGGGTCGGCGCCAAACTGTACACCGAGGCTGCGGCGTAGAAGAATCGACGCGCACTTCCAGCGAGAATACCAAAGCAGGATTTGTGAGCTAACAACGCTTGGAACCGTTTAGCTTTCTCGCCCGGAAATCGTCTATTGGGAATGGGAAAGCTCTTCGCCTTCATCGGCTCGACTGCCGGCGGATACGCCGGATGGGCTCTTGGGGCGACCGTAGGCTTCACCACGGCTTTCATGGTCAGCATGGTCGGCACGGGGATCGGGCTATACTACGGACGAAAGATCGCCAGGAACTACACCTAGCGATACAAAAAAAGGCGCGCTCAGATGAGCGCGCCTTTTTTTCGCTTCGTGTTGTCGAATCAGACCGTCTGCTGCACCACCATGGACTGATTGAGCTTCAGCGAGATGCGCCCGCCGTTCGGAACGCATCCGTCGTACTTCCCGGTAGCGCCGGCGACCACCGCACCAGCCGCTGCTCCTGTCGCCGCTCCAATCACAGTCGACTTGGTCTTGTGCCCGAAGATCTGTCCCGCGATCGCGCCGATGATGGCCCCCGTCGCGACTTTCTTCGCGTCACTGCTGGCGTCGCCGTTGCGCACCTTCTCAACCTGCGCCGCGGTGACGACAGAGTTCACGGGATACGTCTTGCCGTTGAACGCAATCGAGCGAACAACGAATTCCATCGTGATGTTGTCGTTCGCGTTCTCGCTGCGCTTGAGCGATGTAAGCTCGATGACCGCGGTTGCTCCCGCCGGAATCGATACTCCGTTCGACCCTTGCACCGACTCTGCTACGCTCGCCGTAAAGCGATCACCAACCGCGTAGGTGTTCGTGCACACGCGCTGACCGGAATAGAGGGAGATCTCCGAGCCACTCGCGATGGTGCCGAGCGCAGCCTCGGATCCGGCGTTGCTTTCAGTTACCGCATTGCCGTTGGAGGTGACAGGCGTCGGAGCCGGCTCGACCGGCTGGGGCGTTGCACGCGGCGGCGTCGTCGCGACACGCCGCGGATTCCTGCTCGGCGTCAGGATCTCGGAGGGCGTTTGACGCCGTGAGACTTTGGGCGC
>JBBQWD010000092.1:0-6704 GCA_038210945.1 Gemmatimonadales bacterium | reverse complement strand
AAGCTGCACCCTGAGGCAACGGGTGAACTGTCGCGCCTGCTCTACGATCTGGCTCTGGCGGCCAAGATGATCGCAAACAAGGTGCGAAGCGCTGGCTTGGCGGATATCCTGGGCGCGACCGACCTTCAGAACGTGCAGGGTGAGACCCAGCAGAAGCTCGACGTCCTCGCGAACGAGATCATCGTCAAGGCTGTTGATCACGGCGGGCAGCTCTGCGCGATGGCTTCTGAGGAGGAGCCCGGGATCATCGACATCCCGGAAAACTTCCGCTGCGGAAAATATTGTCTGCTCTTTGATCCGCTCGACGGCTCTTCGAACATCGACGTCAACGTTCCCGTCGGAACGATCTTTTCCGTTGTAAAGAAAATCACACGCGGCAGCCGCGGCGAGATGGAGGACATGCTCCAGCCCGGCCGCCGGCAGGTGGCTGCCGGCTATGTCATCTACGGCTCCAGCACCATGCTCGTCTACACTACCGGGCAGGGCGCGCACGGTTTCACGCTCGATCCATCGCTTGGCGAATTCCTGTTGTCGCACCCGAACATCCGTACGCCCGACGTAGGCCGGTATCTGTCAGTGAACGACTCGTATCACAGCCAGTGGGAAGCGCCCGTCCAGAATCTCATGCAGTACTACCGCGGACAGGACGGCAACCGTAAGCCCATGAGCACTCGCTACGTGGGCTCGCTCGTCGCGGACTTCCACCGCAACCTTCTCGGTGGCGGACTCTTCGCCTACCCGGGCAACAGAAAGAACAAGCGGGGAAAGCTGCGACTCCTGTATGAGGCGAGTCCGCTGGCATTCATCGTCGAGCAGGCGGGAGGAGCCGCAACCGACGGCGCCCAGCGAATTCTCGACATTCAGCCCACCGAGCTCCATCAGCGGACGCCACTTTTCATCGGCAGCAAAAACGACGTCGACGCCGCGCGAGCGATGCTGAGTGGGGAAGCGAAGAGCGGGAGCGCGCTCTCTCCCGCCGGTTCGGTAGGGGCGTGACCCTGCTCCCGCGGCCGAGCCGCCGCGCGTGAGCAAGCGCGAGCCCGACGAGAAGATTTCTCCGTCGGGCATTCCAGTCAAAACCGTATACCGTCCGGAAGATGCGGAGCTGAATTACACATCGGATCTGGCCGATCCTGGCAAATGGCCGTATACGCGCGGTGTTCAACCCACGATGTATCGCGGTCGCCTCTGGACGATGCGGCAGTACGCCGGCTTCGGCAGTGCGAAGAGCACCAATGAGCGCTTCCATCTGCTGCTCGCCGCCGGTCAGACGGGACTTTCTGTGGCGTTCGACCTCCCGACCCAGATGGGACTCGACTCCGACTCGCCGCGTGCCCTCGGCGAAGTAGGGAGGGCGGGAGTCGCGATCGACAGCGTCGAGGACATGCACGTCCTGCTCGAAGGGATTCCCCTCGACACCGTTTCGACGTCGATGACCATCAACGCTACGGCCGCAACGCTTCTCGCGATGTACCTCGTCGTCGCCGAAGAGCGGGGGATCCCGCGCGACAAGCTGAGCGGCACGGTCCAGAACGACATTCTGAAGGAGTACGTCGCGCGCGGCACTTACGTCTATCCGCCCGCCCCCAGCATGGCGCTCATCGCCGAGGTGTTCCGTTTCTGCGCTGACGAAGTGCCGAACTGGAATCCGATCTCGATCTCCGGATACCACATTCGCGAAGCGGGCGCGACGGCCGTTCAGGAGCTGGCATTCACGATGGCAAACACCATCGAGTACGTCACGCGCGCCATCGAGGCCGGCCTCGCCGTCGACACCTTCGCCCCGCGTCTCTCGTTCTTCTTCGCCGCGCACAGCGATCTGTTCGAGGAAGTGGCCAAGTTCCGCGCTGCACGCCGTATCTACGCCCGCATAATGCGTGGCCGCTTCCACGCGTCGGAGGCGAGCGCGCGCCTGCGATTCCACACGCAGACTGGAGGTGTGACGCTCACCGCGCAGCAACCGCTCAATAACGTCGTGCGGGTCGCCGTGCAATCACTCGCGGCGACTCTTGGTGGAACGCAGTCCCTCCATACAAATGGCTACGATGAAGCTCTCGCGCTGCCGAGTGTCGAAGCGGCGACGCTTGCGCTCCGCACGCAGCAGATAGTGGCGTTCGAGTCCGGAATTACCAACACAGTCGATCCCCTCGCGGGCAGTTATTACGTCGAGAACCTTACGACGGAGCTGGAGGAGCGCGCGCTCGAGCTGATTCTCAAAGTCGACGAGCTCGGCGGCTCGGTGAAGGCGATCGCCGCCGGATTTTTCCAGGAGGAGATCGCGCGCAGCGCCTACGAGCACCAGTTACGAGTTGAGGCAGGCGAGACCGTCATCGTTGGCGTCAACCGCTTTGCGGACGATGAGGGCCCGCTCTCCATCGCGTCACCGGACTACTCGGCGCTCGAGAAGGAGCAAGTGGCCAGCGTGAACGCAGTGCGCAAGAAACGAGCTGCTGCCACGCTCAAACGCGCGTTGGGAGCGCTAAGCGATGCCTCCGCGACGACATCGACGGACCTGCACCTGATGCCGCTCATCGTTGACGCCGTGCGCGCGCGGGCGACCGTCGGCGAGATTTCTGAGACGCTCGCCGCCAATTGGGGCTTGTACCGCCCATCGGCATAGCGAGAACCGCCTCATGACGCTTGAGCCCCCCTCGGTGACGGACTAACTTTCACCGTCGCCGCAGTTCTCTCCTCGAAGACACATGCCCACATACGAGTTTCGTTGCCCGAAGGGCCACGACTTCGAAAAGTTCTATCGCTCGATGAGCGCCGCGCCACTCGAAGCGCCTTGCCCCGTTTGCGGAAAAATCGCCGAAAGGCAGATGTCCGCGGGAGCTGGGCTCGTGTTCAAGGGGTCGGGATTCTACATCACCGACTACGGCAAGGACGGAAAGAAAGGAGCGACTTCCCCGGAGACCACCGCAGCAAAAGAGTCGACGCCGAGTACCGCCGACTCGGGGACTACGAAAGTAGAGTCAGCCGGCAAAGGGGAGAAGATTGCGGCTAAGCCTGACGCGAAGCCCGCCGCCGAGGCGAAATCGAGCGGAGACTCCAAGCCTGCCGCTGCGTCCAAGTCGGCCGCCAAGAAATCCTCGAAAAGCAGCGAATGAGTGCTGCTGACCAGATCCGCGCCGAGCTAATTCGGGCGGCGCGCAGTCTCGGCGCGCCCGAGGGCATTGACCCGCTGCTCGAGCGTCCGCGAGATTCTTCGCACGGTGATTGGGCAACCAACATCGCCATGACACTCGCGCGCCCGCTCAAGTCCAAGCCGCGCGAGATCGCGGAGCGCCTGCGCGACGCCATGAAGCTGGACGATGCCGGCGTCTCAAAGATCGACATCGCCGGCCCCGGCTTCATGAACTTCTGGATCGACGCAGGCACGATCGCATCCGGACTCCGCGACATAATCAGCGCGAACGAAAGCTATGGCCGGAACGACAAAGGCGCGGGACGCGTCGTCAATGTCGAGTTCGTTTCGGCAAATCCGACTGGGCCGCTGCACGTGGGTCACGGCCGTCAAGCCGCTCTCGGAGACGCGATCTCCACGCTGCTTGCCGTTACGGGATGGAGCGTCACGCGGGAATTCTATTACAACGACGGAGGCGCCCAGATCGACAACCTCGTCGCAAGCGTGGAGGCGCGACTCAACGAGCTGCGCGGAAAACCATCGGCTATTCCGGAAGGCGGTTATCACGGCGAGTACATCCGCGACCTCGCGGAGCGGTATCACGCCGGGAGCGACGGACTCTCGGTGCGCGAATTCGCCGTGCGCGAATTGCGCAAGGAACAGGACCTCGACCTGCAGGCGTTCGGAGTCCGGTTCGACCACTACTTCCTCGAATCTTCGCTCTACACCGAGGGCATGGTCGACGACACCGTGAAGCAGCTGGTAGCCTCGGGCAGGACGTACGAGCACGAGGGTGCACTCTGGCTGCGCACGACGGAATTCGGCGACGACAAGGATCGCGTGATGCGGAAGAGTGACGGGACGTACACGTACTTCGTTCCCGACGTCGCCTATCATGTCACCAAGTGGAAGCGCGGATTTCATCGCGCCATCGATGTGCAGGGCGCTGATCATCATAGCACCGTCACGCGCGTGCGCGCGGGACTCCAGTCGCTCGAGATGGGAGCAGCGCCCCAGTATCCGGAGTACGTGCTGCACCAGATGGTCACGGTCATGAAGCACGGGGAAGAGGTGAAGATCTCCAAGCGCGCCGGCAGCTACGTCACCGTCCGGGATCTCGTCACCGAGGTGGGACGGGACGCCGTGCGCTACTTCTTCCTCATGCGCAAAGCCGATTCGCAGCTGATCTTCAACGTCGATCTCGCCGCATCGCAATCGGAAGAAAATCCCGTGTATTACATCCAGATGGCCCACGCCCGTATGTCCGGAATTTTCCGCGTTGGTGGCGTCGACCCCGAGTCGGTGTCGCCGGATGCGATCCGGTTCGATGTGCTGCGCGAGCCGGAGGAGCAGGCGCTGATCAAGGCGCTCCTCGATTTTCCGGAGCTCATCGAAGCAGCGGCGGAATCACTCGAGCCACACCGCGTTGCGACTTATCTACTGGAGACGGCGCGGCTCGCGCACGTCTGGTACCACAAGCACCACGTGCTCGAGCAGGAAGAGGACGTTACGCGCGCGCGTCTGGCGCTCGCGAGAAGCGCCCAGATCGTGCTGCGCAATGGAATGACGATTCTCGGGATCACGTCACCCGAGAGGATGTAGTTGCCGCTAGTGTCCATGCTGTTAGCATTAGCCGGCTGACCCTCAGCGAACGAGAAAGAAACGAAATGTCGGTTCTGGTAGTTGGTTCGGTTGCGCTGGATTCCGTGGAAACGCCGTTTGGAAAAGCCGAGGACGTCCTCGGCGGCTCAGCGACGTTCTTTGCCGCATCGGCGAGCCACCTTACCAAAGTGAGCGTGGTCGGAGTCATTGGCTCGGACTATCCGATCGAGAAGCTCGAGCTGCTGAAGAAGCGTGGCGTCGATTTCAGCGGACTGGAGCGCGCCGAAGGACAATCCTTCCGCTGGCGCGGTCGCTACCGGCACGACCTCAACTCCGCCGAGACGCTGGAAACACACCTCGGCGTCTTTTCGCACTTCAGTCCCAAGATCCCGGAGAAGCTGCGGTCGTCTCCGTATCTCTTTCTCGGCAACATCGATCCGCGCCTGCAGCTCGACGTGCTCGAGCAGGTGAAGAAGCCGAAGCTTGTTGCTGTTGACACCATGAACTTCTGGATCCAGAGCCGGCGTGCCGATATCCTCAAGCTGCTGGGGCACGTCGACATCGTGATGCTGAATGACGCGGAAGCGCGTCAGCTCACTGAGAAAGTGAACCTCGTTCAGGCGGCGCAGTGGATCATGGCGCGCGGTCCGCGGCACGTGATCATCAAGAAGGGCGAGCACGGCGCGTTCATGTTCACCGAGAAATCGATCTTCTTTGCTCCGGCGTTTCCGCTCGAGAGCGTGTTCGATCCCACCGGCGCCGGCGACGCGTTCGCTGGCGGATTCATCGGCTATCTCGCGGCCAGCGGGGACCTGAGCGAGGCCAGCATGCGCCGGGCCGTCATCTATGGATCGGTGATGGGCTCGTTTGCGGTCGAGAAGTTTTCGATCGAGCGGCTGATGACTGTAACCCGGTCGGAGATCGACCAGCGAATGCGCGAGATGCGACGCCTCGTTGCCTTCGAGGAGGAGCTGCCCGCGTGAGCGACGATGCGCTTCGCTACGGAAGCGCCGGTGTTGATCTCGATGCGTCCAATGCCGCCAAGAATCGAATAAAAAAGCTCGTCGAATCGACCTTTACGTCGGGTGTAGTGGGTGGATTCGGGGGCTTCGGTGGGATGTTCCGATTCCCCCCCGGCCTGAACAAGCCAGTCCTTGTCTCCAGCGCGGACGGTGTGGGCACCAAGATCAAAGTCGCCATCGAGTCGAACCGCCACGACACGATCGGCCGGGACCTCGTCAACCATTGCGTCAACGACATCCTCGTCCAGGGCGCGCTCCCACTCTTTTTTCTCGACTACGTCGCCTTCGGCAAGCTCGACCCGCGTGTGGTCGAGGCTGTCGTGGCTGGGGTCGCCGCGGGCTGCCGGGAGAACGGTTGCGCTCTAATAGGCGGCGAAACGGCCGAAATGCCGGGTTTGTATGCGCCTCCTGATTACGACTTGGCGGGCTTCATCGTCGGTTATGTGGAGGAACAGCGCATTCTCGGGCCACAGCGGGTTTGGCCGGACAGTGTGCTGATTGGTCTTCCAAGCTCGGGATTGCACACGAACGGCTATTCGCTGGCGCGGAAGATCGTGAAAGATCGACTGAAGCTGCGGCCGAACGATGCGTTTCCTGGTGGTGGCGGGGTGGTCGCGGATGTGCTGCTCGCTGAGCATCGGTCTTACTTGCCAGCGCTCAAACCGGTGCTCGATTGTGTTCACGCGATGGCGCACATCACGGGTGGGGGATTACCTGGAAATCTCGATCGTGCGCTCCCGCCATCGCTGGACGCTGTAATTGATCTCTCGAGCTGGCAAATCCCGAATGTTTTCAGGGTTTTGATGGAGGCAGGGGCGGTGGAACCCGCCGAGATGTACCGAACGTTCAACATGGGTGTAGGAATGGTCGTCATCTGCTCGCCGTCCGACGTTGAAGCGGTTCTGTCGGCGGCTACCGGTGCTGGAGTGTCGGGCTGGATTCTCGGCTCGCTC
>JBBQWD010000091.1:0-6751 GCA_038210945.1 Gemmatimonadales bacterium | reverse complement strand
GATGGCGAAGGCGGCGGCGATTCTCTCCCAGCTATCGGAGCGACGGATTCCCTACGTGTCGATACTCACCAATCCGACGACGGGCGGCGTGAGCGCCAGCTTTTCGATGCTCGGCGACGCGATTCTCGCCGAGCCGGGCGCCGTGATCGGATTCGCGGGGCCGCGCGTGATCAAGCAGACGATCGGCCAGGAGCTGCCCGAAGGATTTCAGACGGCGGAATTTCTTCTCGAGCACGGGATCGTCGACTCGGTGGTACCGCGCAGCGACCTCAAGCGCACCGTTGGTCAGCTGCTTCGCCACATGAGTGGGAAGCCGGCATCGGCAGGGTGGACGACCTCCTGAAGTCCTACCGCGCGGCGATCGAGGCGCTCTTCGCCCGCACGACCAGTGGCATCAAACCAGGTCTCGAGCGCACCGAAGCGCTCCTAGCCAAACTCGGCAACCCGCATCGCCGGCTTTCCGCTGTTCACGTGGCGGGGACCAACGGCAAGGGCAGCGTGGTCGTGACCGTCGAAGCTCTCCTTCGTGCTCGCGGCAAGAGAGTCGGGAGATACACGTCGCCGCATCTCATCGACTTCCGCGAGCGAATCACCGTGGACGGGATTCCCATCTCCGAAGCGGCAGTTCTCGAGTTTTTGCAGAAATGGATTCCCGCCGCCGAAGAGATGGGGGCGACCTTCTTCGAGCTGACGACCGCGCTCGCATTCGACTGGTTCGCGAAACAGAACGTAGACATCGCGGTGGTCGAGACGGGACTCGGCGGCCGCCTCGATTCCACCAACGTACTCGCCCCCCGTGTCGCGACAGTTACATCGATCGGACTCGACCACACCGATCTCCTCGGAGATACGTTGGGGGCGATCGCGCGCGAGAAAGCCGGGATCTTCAAACCGGGAATTCCAGCCATTATTGGCGAGCAGTCCGCACCGATTCGGTCGCTGCTGGAACGTAGCGCGCGCGAGACAGGGGCGCGGCCCGTAGTTGTGATCGACGACGAATACTCGATCAATGACGTCGCGGTTTCTTCGCGTGGGACTTCGTTCACCCTGACGCACGAGCTCGACCGATATCAAATCGGCACGCCGCTGATCGGCGCATATCAGGCGCGGAATACAGCAATTGCCATCGCCACCGTCGCCGCCCTGAAAGAGGGTCAGATTTCGCCCGCGGTCGAGATATCGACCGCCCTGTCAAAAGTGTTCCTGCCCGGCCGCTTTCAGGTCCGTGGAGACATCATCTTTGATGTGGCGCACAATCCTGAGGGCGCTCTCACAATCGCGGCAACTCTGCGCTCGCTGAATCCGCCAACGCCGCGCACCGCTCTGGTTGCCGTGCTCGCGGACAAGGATTGGCGCGGCATCATCGAGGCGCTGGCGCCGGTCGTTGACCGTTTCCTCTTTACCAACGCGCCTTCCGCTCCGGCCGAGAGGAGATGGGATCCGGCGGAAGCTCTCGCGTTTGCGAGATCCCGGCGATTCGACGCCGATCTCGAGCCGGATTTCGCTGTCGCCCTCGAGCGCGGCAAGGATGGCTCTGGAACTCTCATCATCACGGGCTCGTTCCACACGGTTGGAGACGCGATGCTGCGCTTGCAGGTGTCTCCATTCGCCGCGTAGCTTTCCTCCATGTCACAGGGAGCGTTACCCGGATTTCGAGACTTTTATCCCGAGCAGCTCGCCACCCGCAACTACCTGATGTCGGTGTGGCGTGACGTCGCGCGAAGATACGGGTTCGTGGAATACGATGGCCCGCCCCTGGAGCCGCTCGACCTGTACACGAAGAAAAGCGGCGACGAAATCGTCGGTCAGCTCTACACCTTCACGGACAAAGGCGACCGACAAGTCGCGCTTCGGCCCGAGATGACTCCGACTCTCGCCCGCATGGTCTCGGCGAAGGCGAGCTCAATGCGGAAACCCATCCGCTGGTTCTCCGTTCCTCAGCTCTTTCGCTACGAACGGCAACAAAAGGGGCGGCTTCGAGAACACTTCCAGCTGAACGTCGACATCCTTGGTGAGGCATCAGTTGCTGCGGACGCCGAGCTGCTGGCGGTGGCGATCGATGTCATGCGCGCGCTGCGACTGACTGCGCGGGACGTCAGAGCGAGAGTGTCGGACCGGCGGCTGCTGACCGCTCTGCTATCCCATGTTGGTGTGAAGAAGTCGGAGCTCCCGGAAGTCTTTGCCGCAATCGACAAGGCTGGTCGCGAGCCCCGCGATGTCACCCGGGCGAAAGTGGAGAAGGCCGTTGCCGACGCGGAAGCGCGGCGGGGAGTCGAAGGCATTCTGAGAAACTCAAAAAGCCTGGATGCGCTCGCGAGTGAGTTCGCGGATGCGCCCAAGGTTGTCGAAGAAATCAGCGGGATGCGCGAATATGTCGGCTTCCTCGAGGCACTTGGCGTTGGCGATTGGGTGGACTTCGATCTCTCAATCGTGCGCGGACTCGCTTACTATACGGGTAAGGTGTTCGAGTTGTTCGATGCGAAGGGCGAGTTTCGCGCAATCTGTGGAGGCGGACGTTACGACGATCTTCTCTCCACGATCGGTGGCGTGGATCTACCGGCGCTTGGTTTTGGGATGGGGGACGTAGTGCTCACCGAGCTGTTGCGGGCGCGAGACCTGCTCCCCCTCGCTGAGCTGGGAACCGAGTACTGGATCGCGGCGGAGGATGATTCGCTGCTCCCCGAAGTGATGACTGTAGCGGGACGACTGCGCGCGAAATCGCGGAGCGTCGAATACGCGCTCAAGTCGCAGACGCTTGCGCGCCAGCTCAAGACCGCGTCGGGTGCAGGAGTGAAGAATGTCATTCTCTTGCGGCGCAACGATTACGCTAACGGCAACGTAACACTAAAGACGCTCGCTGATGGATCAGAGCGCAGCGTGGCACTCGAAGCATTTATCGACTCACTGTAACGACCTAAATGGCCGACGATAAGAAAAAACTGACGACGCGCTCCGAGGATTTCAGCGCCTGGTACAACGAGCTCGTGCTAAAGGCCGAGCTCGCCGACTATTCGCCTGTTCGCGGATGCATGGTGATCAGGCCGCGCGGCTATGGCATCTGGGAGCGGATGCAGCAGCAGCTCGACATGATGTTCAAGGACACGGGTCACGAGAACGCCTACTTCCCGCTGCTCATTCCGGAGAGCTTCCTCCACAAGGAGGCGCAGCACGTCGAAGGATTTGCGCCTGAAACGGCGGTCGTCACGCACGGCGGCGGCAAGAAGCTCGACGAGCCGCTGATCATCCGTCCGACATCGGAGACGATCATCTACGCCATGTACGCGAAATGGGTGCAGAGCTATCGCGATCTTCCGATTCTCATCAATCAGTGGGCGAACGTCGTCCGCTGGGAGATGCGTACGCGCCTGTTCCTCCGCACGCTCGAGTTCCTCTGGCAGGAGGGGCACACCGCGCACGCCACCCACGATGAAGCCGAAGAGGAGACGCGGAAGATGCTTGGCGTCTACCGCGATTTCATGGAGGGTTGGATGGCGATGCCGGTGGTTACCGGAATGAAGACCGAGTCCGAGAAGTTTGCCGGGGCGCTGCGCACGTACTCGTGCGAGGGGATGATGCAGGACAACAAGGCCCTCCAGGCTGGGACTTCGCACAACCTCGGGCAGAACTTCGCGAAGGCGTTCGAGCTCAAGTTCCAGACCGAGGCCGGCGGAATCGACTTCGCCTGGAACACGAGCTGGGGAGTCTCGACACGCTTGATCGGCGGGCTCGTCATGACGCACGGCGACGACAAGGGCCTCCGCACGCCTCCGCTCCTCGCTCCCATCGAAATCGTGATCGTGCCCATCTGGAAGAACGACGAAGACAAGGGCCGCGTAAGAGCCGCAGCCCACCTGATCAAGGAGAGCTTGCTCGGCTGGGAACGGCGCGTTCCCGGCCGCCTTCGCGTGCACGTAGACGACCGCGAGGGCATCAAGCCTGGAGCGAAATACTACGAGTGGGAGCTGCGCGGGATTCCGGTGCGGCTCGAGATCGGACCGCGCGATCTCGACCAGAATCAGGCGATCATGGTCCGCCGGGACACTGGAGAGAAGAAGTCCGTCACGCTGGCTTCAATTGGTGAGGACGCAGCTGAGCTCCTCCACCAGATTCAGGATTCGATGTTGATCGATGCGCGCGAGCGGAGAGAGAACAACAGCATCCGCGGCGGCATCACCTACGATCGTTTCCGCGACGTGATGGACGGAGACGGCGCATTCGTGTACGCTGGCTGGTGCGGCGACCCGAAATGCGAGGCGACGATCAAGGAAGAAACGAAAGCGACAATTCGCGTGCTGCCGGATGAAGAATTCCGATCGGCGGAGCCGCCCACGTCCTGCCTCAAGTGCGGACAGCCATCGACCGCTGAGGCGCTGTGGGCAAAGGCATATTGAGCCGGCGGGAGGCACCCACCGAGCCTTCGGAGAATTCGCCGGCGCCGAATGAGGCGTTTCCACGGGGACCTGAAGGCGCGCGGTGCGAAGAGGTATCGCTCGCAGTCATCGCGCGCGAAGTAGGAACTCCGTGCTACGTCTACAGCTCCGCGGGGATCCGCGAGCAGTACGCCCAGCTCCGTGAAGCGATGGGGAAGCTGGACGCCCGGCTGCACTACAGCGTCAAGGCAAATTCGAGCATCGCGATCCTGGCTCTGCTAAGAGAGCTCGGCGCCGGCCTCGACATCGTGTCTGGCGGGGAGCTGTACCGCGCGCTCAAAGCCGGATACAAGGGAGAGGACATCGTATTCAGCGGGGTGGGTAAGACTGAGCGCGAGATGGAGGAGGCGCTGCGCGCCGAAGTGTTGCTGTTCAACGTCGAGTCCGAGCAGGAGCTGCACGTTCTGGAGGGGGTCGCGAAGCGCCTTGGCGTGAAGGCTCCCGTGGCTCTGCGCGTGAATCCGGAAGTGCTGGTCGATACGCCCCACCCGTACACGCGGACGGGTGAGAAGGGAATGAAATTCGGAATCCCGTTCGACGAAGCGCTATCCGTGGGAAAGATTGCCGCCACTCTCCCGAGTATCCGGTTGCTCGGCCTCGACATGCACGTTGGCTCGCAGATCTCCCAATTCGCGCCGTACGAGGTAGGGCTCCAACGGTTGCTGCACCTGCGCCGCGAGCTCGAGCGCGAATCCAAGGTCCGCCTCGTGTACCTGGACATCGGAGGCGGTCTCGCGGTGACCTACGACGCCGAGCGCTCAATGGATGTCGGTCAGTTCGGCAAAGTGATCACCGCGCTCGTGGGTGGATCCGGCCTCAAGATCATTCTGGAGCCGGGTAGGTTTCTGGTTGGAAATGCGGGAGTGTTGCTGACGCGCGTCCTTTACCGGAAGCGAAGCGGTGGGAAAGAGTTCATCATCGCCGACGCAGGCATGACCGATCTTCTCAGGCCGTCCCACTACAACGCGTTTCATCGGATCGAAGCGGTGAAGCCGACAGGGAGGACGACAGTCGCCGATGTGGTGGGCCCAATTTGCGAGAGTGGCGACTTTCTCGCGCTCGACCGGCAGATCGATGATGCGGCGCCGGGCGATCTTCTTGCGGTGCAGTCAACTGGCGCTTACGGATTCGTCATGGCCTCGAACTACAATTCGCGACCGCGGCCGGCCGAGGTGTTGGTCGAAGGCGACAAGTTCGCCGTGATCACGCGGCGCGAGAGCTACGATGATCTGACTCGCAACGAGCTGTCGGCGCCTGACTGGAGGACTGAGTAGTGCGCATCGGGGTAATGTCTGACAGCCATGACCGCGTTCCGGCGGTCGCCGACCTCCTCCAGAGATTTGCTGACAAAGGTGTGAGCATGGTGATGCACGCCGGCGACTACTGCTCGCCGTTCTGCCTCGCGCCCTTTCATCAACGTGGGATAGCGCTCCTGGGCGTCTTTGGTCGCAACGACGGGGATAAGGAAACATTGGCGGCTTATGCCGCGCGCGGGATGGGAACGGAGATCTACGAGTCGCCACACAGCTTCGATGTCGGGGGAAAGCGCGTCTTGCTGGTGCACGACATTGCTGAAGTCAGCGGGCGCTCCGTCGAGTCGCACGATATCGTGATTCACGGCTCGTCGCACCTTCAATCCCAGAAGAAGATCGGGACTACGCTAGTGATCAATCCTGGCGAGGCGTGCGGCTGGATTCACGGCAAGTGTACCGCGGCGATACTCGACACGGACACCGGGGAAGTAGAAAACATCGCTCTATGACCAGCCGGATCCTCATCGTCGATTTCGGCTCACAATTCACGCAGTTGATCGCCCGCCGGGTTCGCGAGGCTCGCGTGTATTCCGAGATCCATCCGCCGAGTCGGACGGTCGAATGGATCCGCGAGTGGAAACCGACGGGGATCATTCTGAGCGGCGGGCCGAACTCGGTGTATGGCGACAACGTGCCGCTCGCCGATCCCGCCATATTCGACATCGCACCCGTGCTCGGCATCTGCTATGGCATGCAGCTGATCGCGCACATCGAAGGCGGAAAGGTGATACGGACCGACCGCCGCGAGTACGGCCGCGCGGAGATGAAGGTTCTCGAGGCCAAGGGCCTGTTCGCTGGGTTCTCGACAAGCGAAACAGTGACCGCCTGGATGAGTCACGGCGACCACATCGAGCAACCGCCCAAGGGGTATCGCGTCACCGCGGAGAGCAAAGGCAATCCGATCAGCGCCTTTCAGCACGAGAAGCGGCCGATCTACGGAGTGCAGTTCCACCCGGAAGTGGCTCACACGCCGCGCGGTGGGGAAGTGATTTCCAATTTTCTCTTTGG
>JBBQWD010000090.1:0-6805 GCA_038210945.1 Gemmatimonadales bacterium | reverse complement strand
TGTACGAGATGCTCCACGACGCGCATCGGATGCGACGCTGGCGCATCGGCAGGGAGGCGGGCCTGCGGGCGTTCACTCGCGACAAGATGAACGCGTTCTACCGCAACTTTTATCGTCCCGGCAATACGATCCTCAGCATCTCGGGCGATGTAGATACGGCGGATGCGCTGCGGCGCGTCACCGAGCTGTACGCAGGGCTCGAGAGCTCCGATCCGGTCAGAACCCCGGGCCCCGCTGAACCGGACCACGATGGCTTTCGATACCGCGAGCTCGCCGGCGACATCGCGCAGAGCCAGCTCGTGATTGGTTGGAGGACACCGGGAACTCTGCACCCTGACACCGCGGTTCTCGACGTGGCAGCGGCGATTCTGGCAACGGGACGCGCGTCGCGCCTGTACCGTTCGGTGCGGGAGAAGAAGCTCGCGTCGTCAATAACCGCGTACGACTACACCCCGACCGAGCTCGGCGTATTCGTGGTGCACGCTGAAACGGAGCCGGAGAGTGTCGCGGAGGCCGCGGGTGTCATCTGGGATCAGCTCCACCAGCTTCGAGTCGGAGCGCTCGAAGAGCACGAGCTGACCCGAGTGCGCCGTATCTTCGAGGCGCGGTGGGTGAGGCGGCTCGAGACTGCTGAGGGGCGGTCCAATTATCTCGCCGAGTGGGAGGCGCTGGGTGGTTGGCGTCTGGGTGAGGAATACTTCGAGCGGTTCATGTCGGCGTCGGCGGACGATGTTCAGCGCGTCATGCGGAAATATCTGGCCGAGGAAAAGGCCGCCGCACTCGTCTATCGTCCGACCGGCGCGCAAGTCGTCGCGCAGGACGCTGCCGACATGAAGCGGCTCCTGGGTGCCGGCCGGTCGGAGCGGCTCGCGTCGATTCCTCCGCGCGAGGCACCCGCGACACCCGAGGCAAAGGGTGCCGAGTTCGAGAAGGAAGAGGCCGGCGTTTCAGTTTTCCGTACGGCCGAGGGAATTCCCGTTCTCGTTCGGCGAAAGGCCGGCACCCCAATGGCCAGCATTGGCGTCTACATCGTCGGCGGCGCCGTCGAGGAGGAAGAGAACGAGGCGGGCCTGACTCTCCTCACTGCTCGCACCATGCTCAAGGGCACCACTACGCGCACCGCGGGACAGATCGCCGAAGACGCCGAGATGCTCGGCGGATCCATCTCAGCCGGCGCGGGCAGTGACAGCTTCGGCTGGTCTCTCTCTGTGCCCAAGGCGCGCCTTGCCCAGGCGCTGGAGCTCATGGGCGATGCGATTCAGCGGCCCACCATTCCAGAAGATTCGTTCGAGACAGAGAGAACCGTCGCGCTCTCCAACGTCGCGATGCTGCGAGACGACATGTACCGGTACCCGATGCGCCTCGCGAGCTCGGTCGCGTTCGGCACGCATCCGTATGGACGTCCGACGATGGGAACGGAAGAGTCGCTGCGGGCAATCTCGGCGGAGCAGGCCAGAGAATGGCACCGGTCGCGCGTGCTCAGCTCCGCGGTGGTGATCGGAATCGTCGCTGACGTGGATGTCAAAGAGGTGGCTGATCTCGTCGCGCGTGAATTCGGCGCGCTCGAGCCGGAGAAAGCTCCAAAGGTGGGAAAGCCGCGGTGGCCCAAGAGCGTGAAAATCGCAGCCGAGTCTCGCGACAAGGCGCAAACTGCGATTGCGCTCGCGTTTCCGGCGCCGTCTCGCGCCGACGATTCGCGCTTCGCCGCGGCTCTCATCGCGACTGTAGCCAGCGGATTGGGCGGACGCTTCTTCGACGAACTCCGTGACCGCCAATCGCTAGCGTACACCGTGCAGGCGGCGGTGAGCGAGAAGCGACTGGCTGGAACGTTCGTCTCGTACATCGCGACGTCCCCTGAGAAGGAAGACATCGCGCGCAGTGGTTTGCTGGCCGAGTTCGAGAAGCTGCGTGAGCAGCCGGTGACGGAAGAGGAGCTCACGCGCGCCAAGGAGTACGTCGTCGGCACGCACGCGATCGGTCAGGAGAGCGGCGGCGCCCTGCTGGCCGAGATGCTCGACGCGTGGATGTTCGGCACCGGGCTTGGCGAGATCCTCGAGCACGACTCGCGAGTAAGAGCTGTTACGGGCGAAAAGATGCAAGCTGTCGCTCGGCAGTACTTCGATCCAAAGAAGCGCGTGGAGGGGATAGTGCGAGGGGTGGGGCGAACCGTTTAGCTTGTTACTGCGGCACCGCCCTCAGCCCCTTTTCCGCCTTGAGAATCCAGGCGGTCGCCGGCCTCAGTCTTCCGCCCGCTGCTCGCAGTCCGCGCATCGTGTAGTAATCGCCGCCCTCGTACACCACGAGCCCCTTGATCGGTTTCTCCGCCGTCGCCCAGGCGAGGACGCCCCAGATCGCGAGCCTCTGATTCTCTTCGCCATGCACGAGCGGGTACCCGCCGGCGGCGAAGACCCAGTGCTCCTTCGGATTGGGGAACTGCCTCATCCACCTCTGTGCTACACGGAGATGAGTGTCGAGAGATCTCGCGCCGTCGAAACCCGCCATCAGAGAGAATCCGACGACATCGATCGGTGAGCCGCGGCGTGCCGCCCACGCGTAGAGCGTGCTGTCACGGGTGCCGTAGCTGCTTATCGGAAGGCCGACTTTGGTGCGTGGGTAGATGTAGTGGGCGACTCGAGCGGCGCGCGTGAAGTAATCGATCCAGTACTGGGGAGTCTGCTCCCCGAGAACGCGCGCGCCCTCCTCGAGCGGATCCACGGCTGGGATCAGATAGTCCGGCTTCAGCCGTCTGGCGATTCGATCTACGTCCTTCAGTCGCGCGACGGTGTACGCCTCGCGCGACTGCCCGATCTCCTGCTCGCCTTTTTTCGGGTAGCCGAGCGCGACGATGAGGAGCGTGCTGTCGGATCGCGCCTGATCTATCGAGCGCGCCAGCGAATCGAGTGCGACGCCCCGAGCTGCTTCCGGATCGATCACGACCGATAGCGCATCGACGTCGAGTGTATCGGAGAGAGCCAGATCATTCGTGATCGCCAGCGGGGGCGGACCGCCTCTCAAATCGGGGAAAATCTTCAGTCCAATGCGGAAATCCCCCTCCGGGTGCTCCTGCAGCTGGTCTTTCTCGTGCGCCGCGTAGCTCTTGATTCCGGAGTATGCTCCGGGGAGCTCGACCACGACCAGCGCCGTCATCGCTATCGCGGCTCCAGCCAGCGCGACACGCGCGAGTCGAGTGAATCCCCACCGGGCAGGAAGCGACGGCGCGAAAAGCGGGACCTGGAGGTAGATCGGATTCCAGAGCGCGGGAGCTCCGAAGAACGTGCCGAGCATGCTCGCCTGCGCGGCGTTGAGGGCGAGCGCGAACTCCGCCGGCGCTCCGCCGCGACTGATGACGAATTTGGTCACGGCCACGGTAGCGATGATCACGTTGTACACGAGCAGCGGGAACCCGAGCAGCGGCGTCACGAGCCGGCGCGCGAGCGCATAGATGCTCTGGAGCACGAAGAGCACCGTCGTGAACGGCCACAGCCACGCCACGAGGTAGATGGCCCTCCCGTAGAGCAGCGATTGGGCTGTGTATGCGACGACGAGCGCGGGGACCAGCAGCAGTGCCGCGATGCCGGTGATCCTCTGGAACGGTCGCGGCGTGCGTCGCAGCTGCACGATCCGCCCCGCCATCAGGATGTCCCACGCGATCATCGCGACCGTGAGGGCGAAGTAGATTGCCCCGAGCACCCTGTGCGAGGTCATCGAGCGAAGCTAGACACGCTCGCGCGTGCTGGCAAGCGTTCACAGCCGGCCGTACTTTTCGGTCGCATGAATCGTAGCGCGCTGTTCACTCTTCCCAATACGGTTTCGCTGTCGCGTGTAGTCCTCGCGCTCGCGTTCGTGCTCGTTTCGGGGGCGGGGGGTCGGATAGCGCTGATCGCGGTGGCGGGGTTCACCGATTTCATCGACGGCTGGCTGGCGCGCCATGAAAAATCGGAGAGCACAACCGGCGCACTCCTCGACCCGCTCGCGGACCGCGTATTCGTCTTCGTTGCGATTTCGACTTACCTCGTTGAAGGCCTGCTCACGACTGGCCAGTATTTCGTTTTTCTGACGCGCGATGTGGCAACGGCCGTGGGGTTCGTAGTCGCCAAAATTATTCCAACGCTCCGGCCCGCCGTCTTCAGAGCGAGAATGCTAGGCAAGATCGTCACCGTAGTGCAGCTGATTACGCTCGTCGTGATCATCGTCGTGCCGGAGCTGACGCCGGTTCTCATCCTGATCATCGGAATCGTCTCGGTGGCGTCGATCGTCGACTACACCATCGCGCTCTGGCGCGGACGCACCCGCTAAGCGCTCGATTCGGCGGTACGATCCCATGCGCACGAAAAGAGTGATGGTGATGGTCTCCCTTGGCCTGGCGGCGACGCTGCCGGTTGCCGGTGGTGGCCAGATCGTTCAGCAACTAATTCAGAGCGAAGTCCGGGTCGATGCAGTTTTCGCGCGGAGTTCAGGCGTGGAGGCCGCCTACGGCTTCACAGTTCCCGTCGGGATCTACGTTCGGTCCGGCATCGTCGCCGGAGTCGGCGTAGGGCGGCACGGGGCTGAAGGCCGTACCGATTTCGTCTCGCGATTCAGCTTCGATCCGTTCCGTCAGACCCGCTGGGCTCCGTACGCGGGCGCCGGTCTCTCGGGCCGGTACCGCTCGGAGCTCGACGGCGGCGCTCGGGCCTATCTCGTGGTCTATCTCGGCGTCGAGGGGCCGCTTCCTCTCGGAGAACTGTCCGGCTGGGTCCCGGCGGTAGAGGTTGGGCTCGGCGGGGGAGCGCGGGTCGGGCTGATTCTCCGGCGTGGGGTCAATGCGAGGCGTTGACGGGCAAAAAAAGAGGCGCCTTCCGGCGCCCCTCTCTCGATCAATCGATCAAACAGCCTTCTTAGCCCTGGGCGGCTGGGCGAACCTCTCGCCGAGCACCCTTAGCTCTTCTATCTCCGACGGCTTGAGCTCGTGGTAGCGCTCCGTCAGGTAATCCATCGTGTTGTCGAACCAATCCTTCTGGTCTTCGGGCGCCGAGCCGACTACGCCGCAGCGCATGATATGCTGGAACAGCTCGTCCCGAGCGTCCGCGAATGGTGACGCGGCCCGGACTGGCTCCTTCCGGAATCTGTTTTTCTGAGGGTTCATCAATTCGGTTGGAATAAAAACGTCTATGAAATAGTGCTACTGCAATCTACCCGCATTAGACCCCTTTTCATAGAGAAAAGGTTCATGCAGCAGCGCGTTTCTTGATGAAATCGAGCAGCAGTTCGGAGAGATGTTCTGGGTTTTCCTCGGGAACGAGCCGCGCTACGCCCGCGAGCCTCACCAGCCTGGCATCCGGAATCGCATTGACGAGCCTGTCGGCGAGCTTCGGGTCGACCCACTTGTCCTCGTCTCCCCAGACGATGAGCGTCGGCGCCTTGATCTCCCCGTATTCGTCCTCGTCCAGATCGCCTCGGTGAATCGAGCTCGCGAGCGTGAGAAGATGGTTGGCGCCGTCCTTCCCGACGAATGAGGCCAGGTAGCGCGCCACGAGCTTCATCGGCATGTGCTCGGGGTTGGCAACGCTTCCAGTGAGCACCCCCTCGAGGAGTGGCGCCGCACCCATAACCCCGCGAGTCAGGCTGAACGCGAACCTCGCCGTCCGGCGCTGCATCTGGGTAATGTCTTTGGCCGGAAGCTCCTCGAAGGCGGGCGTATTGATCAGCACCAGCTTCTCGACGCGGTCGGCGCGATTGGCGGCCAGCTTCATCGCCACATCTCCACCGAGGTCGACACCCACGATCACCGCGCGCGAGACGCGCAGCACTGTCATCGCGGCATCGAGGTACTCCGCCTGCGCCGCTATTCCGAAATCGGCGTCGAGCGGCCGGTCCGACTGCCCGTGTCCGAGCAGGTCGACCGAATAGGCCGTGTGTCCGGCGGCAGTGATGGCCGGCGCGATCGCGCGCCAGAGGAAGTTGCAGGTGCCGAATCCGTGCAGGAGGATGACGGCGGTTCCTCCATGGCCGTATCTCTCCACGTGCATCGCTCCCGGTCCGACCGGAGCTCTCAGGATGTCAGCTTGCATCTCTATACCCCTCTCTTAGCTTTCGCGTCACAATTACTCCCCAGCCGCACGCACAATCCGACAACGGACGATGCCTCCCAATAGCGATCAGCCGAGAGACAGGAACCTACCCCGCAAGAGCGCGGCGAGGGAAGCCCGCAATGCATCAAGTCGGCCAAAAGCATTCTACTGGCTCCTCGGTGTGATCGCGCTCATCGGTGTCGCGGCGCTCGGTTACGTCGCCACCAAGCCCAAAGCTGCTCCGACGGATGTCAAGAACATTGCCGATACCACCAACGCAGGGCCCGCTCAGGGATACTTGATGGGCAAGGTCGATGCCCCGGTGAAAATTCTGGAGTACGCCGACTTCGAGTGCCCGGGCTGCGCCCGATTCGCGACCATCACCGAGCCCGACGTGCGCACGAGGATCGTCGAGCCCGGCCTCGCCAGCATCACCTACTACGATTTTCCTCTCACCATGCACCGCAACACGCTCGCGGCGTCAAACGCGGCAGCATGCGCCGACGAGCAGGGGAAGTTCTGGCCCATGCACGACCGGCTCTTCCAGGCGCAGGACGAGTGGAACGGCGAGGCGACCGACAGCCCCAAGCCCTTCTTCAAGCGCTACGCGACTGAGCTGGGAGTCGACGTCGCCAAATGGGAGAGCTGCTACGACGCCCGGAAATATCAGAAGCGGATCAGCGCTAACCTCGCTGACGGGTTGAGGCGTGGTGTCGGTTCCACACCAAGTTTCATCATCGGCAACAAGCTGTACC
>JBBQWD010000089.1:0-6860 GCA_038210945.1 Gemmatimonadales bacterium | reverse complement strand
CGCACCAGGCAAATCGCATCACCAGTCGATCGCACGCGTAGCAAAACCGTCCCCTCGGCCAGCTGTCCGAGAGAGGCAACCGCTTCAAACGCTGATTCTTCGTCCGCTCTAATGAATGGAATCCCGCTCGCTGCGCACATTTCTGAGCCGCGTAAGTGCTGACAACGCAAGAACATAAGTCTGGTCGGAGTCAGCTTGACTATCCCGACAGAATTGCTTTAGATTCAATCTACGAAGGGATGTATAGAAACGCCAAGGAGTTGGAATGAGTTCGGGAATAGAGGCGCTGGTCAACCGCGAGTACGCATACGGGTTCGTGACGGATGTCGAGACGGATACCGTCCCGCCTGGGCTCAATGAGGACATAATCCGCCTCATCTCGGCCAAGAAAAACGAGCCGGAGTTCATGCTCGATTGGCGGCTCAAAGCGTACCGCCGGTGGCTCACGATGAAAGAGCCGCATTGGGGAAACGTCAAATACCCGGCGATCGATTACAACTCTCTCGTCTACTACTCCGCTCCCAAGAGCGTGAAGCCGCTCCAGAGTCTCGATGACGTCGATCCGGAGCTCCTCCGCACTTACCAGAAGCTCGGCATCTCGCTCAACGAGCAGAAAATGCTAGCCGGAGTCGCCGTCGACGCGATCTTCGACAGCGTCTCGGTCGGGACGACGATGCGCGAAGAGCTGGGAAAGCACGGAATTGTCTTCTGCTCATTTGGCGAAGCCGTCCAGACCCATCCCGAGCTGATCGAGAAGTACCTCGGCACCGTCGTTCCTCACAGCGACAACTTTTTCGCGGCACTGAACGCCGCCGTGTTCAGCGACGGCTCGTTCGCGTACGTGCCCAAGGGCGTCAAATGCCCGATGGAGCTCTCGACCTACTTCCGGATCAACAGCGCGAACACCGGCCAGTTCGAGCGCACCCTGATAATCGCCGACGAAGGCGCATCCGTCAGCTACCTCGAGGGATGCACGGCGCCCAAGCGCGACGAGAACCAGCTTCACGCCGCGGTCGTCGAGCTGATTGCGCTCGACAATGCGACGGTCAAGTACTCGACGGTGCAGAACTGGTACGCCGGAGATGCCGAAGGAAAGGGCGGCATCTACAACTTCGTGACCAAGCGCGGCAAGTGCGCGGGAATCAACTCGAAGATCTCGTGGACGCAGGTCGAGACGGGTTCGGCGATCACGTGGAAGTATCCGAGCGTGATTCTTCAGGGCGACAACTCCGTCGGCGAGTTCTATTCGGTTGCGGTGGTCAACAAGAAGCAGCAGGCCGATACCGGCACCAAGATGATCCACATCGGGAAGAACACGCGCTCAACGATCGTCTCGAAGGGGATCTCGGCCGGGGAAGGCAACAACAGCTATCGCGGACTTGTTCGCGTGCTGCCCAAGGCAGAGGGTGCGCGCAACTACACGCAGTGCGATTCAATGCTCATTGGCAACAAGTGTGGGGCGCACACCTTCCCGTACATCGAGGTCCAGAACAACACCGCTACGCTCGAGCACGAGGCATCGACGTCGAAGATCGGAGAAGATCAGATCTTCTATTGCAAGCAGCGCGGGGTGAGCGCCGAGCACGCGGTGTCGATGATCGTGAGCGGGTTCTGCCGCGAGGTGTTCAAGGAATTGCCGATGGAATTCGCGGTTGAAGCGCAGCAGCTCCTCGGCATTACTCTCGAAGGAAGCGTCGGCTGATTCACTGACACCCATGGCCCTGCGCAATCTCAACGACAGAATTCGCGCTGGTTGGTCCTGGCTCCGCTCCGGACCCAGGACACCGGGATATCCCTTCACGGCAAACTGGACGCTTTTCAGTCAGGCAGTGTACGCGCTGCAAACAACATTCAATCAATGGTTTCGTGCTAGAAATAAATGATCTGCACGCCGGAATAGGCGATCGGGAAATACTGAGGGGAATCACGCTGCGCGTGAATGCCGGAGAGGTTCACGCCGTCATGGGTCCCAACGGATCGGGGAAATCCACGCTGGCGCAGGTGCTGGCCGGCAATCCGTCGTATCAGGTGACGAAGGGAACCGTCAGCTACAACGGACAGAATCTCCTCGAGCTGGACGCCGAAGTGCGCGCGCAGAACGGAATCTTCCTCGCGTTCCAGTATCCGGTCGAGATACCGGGCGTGTCGAACGCCTACTTCCTCCGCTCAGCCTACAACGAGATTCGCAAAGCGAACGGAATGGAGGAAATCGATCCTCTGGAGTTTCTCGATATCGTCGAAGAGAAGCTCAAGCTCGTGGACATGGACCAGGCGATGCTGTCGCGCTCGGTGAATCAGGGGTTCTCAGGCGGTGAGAAGAAGCGAAACGAGATCTTCCAGATGGCGGTTCTCGCTCCTCGACTGGCGATCCTCGACGAAACGGATTCCGGACTCGATATCGATGCGCTTCGCATCGTTGCTCAGGGCGTCAACACGCTGCGCTCACGCGAAAACGCGACGATCGTGGTCACTCACTATCAGCGCCTGCTCAATTACATCATCCCCGACTTCGTGCACGTGCTGGCGAACGGGCGCATCGTGAAATCCGGCGGCAAAGAGCTGGCGCTCGAGCTCGAGGAGAAGGGCTATGACTGGCTGCAGAACATCGAAGCCGGCGCCGGGGCAGCGGCTTGAGCGACACCGCTACCAGGAAGAGTGCTCGTGACAACGCAGTTCTCAGCAAGGATGCCGCGAATCACGTGAATACTCGCAGCGCGAACCCGATCAACACCTACCGGGCGGATTTCCAGCGTCAGCCGGGGGTGCCGGAGTGGCTTCAATCTCTGCGAGCGCAGGGGATGGCACGGTTCGAATCACTCGGATTTCCGACAACGAAGAACGAGGATTGGCACTTCACCAGCGTAGCGCGGATCGCCGAGCAGTCTTTTCACGCGGCGATGACGAGCAAGGCAGGTGTCTCTTCAGAGGGAAGCACCGCCGGAATGGTGGCTCGTGCCGATCTTGGGCGTTTCACGTTCGGCCAGCCCACGTGGCACACCCTCGTCTTCGTGAACGGCGAATTCTCGGAAGACCTGTCCTCGTATGCTGGGTTGGATGACAAGGTCCGGGTGAGCAGTCTCGCCAATGCGATTCGCTCGGGCACTGGGCGTCCTGAGCGCCATCTCGGCAAGATCGCCGCGTTCGAGAGCCACGCCTTCACCGCACTCAACACGGCGTTCATTCGAGACGGCGCGTTCATAGAGCTCCAGGCCGATGCCGTCGTCGAACAGCCGATTCACTTGCTTTTCGTTTCCGAAGGTGAAGGCGAAGCAGTCTCGCATCCGCGAAACCTCGTAGTAGCCGCGCGGAATTCCCGCGCCTCGATAATCGAGAGCTACTTATGCGTACGCGACAGTTGCTACTTCACGAACGCGGTAACGGAAATCTCGCTCGGCGAAGGGGCTCGCATCGATCACTACAAGATCCAGCGTGAGAGCGAGAAGTCATACCACGTCGGCACGACGCAGATCCGCCAGGCGCGGGACAGCCAGCTTCACTCGTTCTCGTTCGCCGTCGGCGGCGCGCTGGCGCGGACCAACATCTACACCTCGCTCGAGGGAGATGCGGCGACCTGCACGCTGAACGGGCTCTATCTCACCGACGGGAAACAACACATCGACAACCAGACGAGCATCGAGCACATCGCGCCCAACTGTCCGAGTCACGAGCTCTACAAAGGGGTTCTCGACGGCCATTCGCACGGTGTGTTCAACGGGAAAGTCTACGTGCACCCCGAAGCGCAGAAGACCGACGGCAAGCAGAGCAACAACAATCTTCTGCTCTCACCGACGGCGCGCGTCGACACCAAGCCACAGTTGGAGATCTTCGCTGATGACGTGAAGTGCACGCACGGCGCGACCGTGGGACGGCTGGATGAGATGGCGATGTTCTATTTGAATAGCCGCGGCATCGGATCGGACACCGCGCGGACGCTGTTGACCTATGCGTTCGCCGCTGATGTTCTCGAAACGATCGAGCTCGAGGCGATGAAGATGGAGCTGGAGAGAATGGTGCTCGCGAGGTTTGCGAGCACGGCCGCGGCCTGAGCTATCTGCCGAGCAGGTAGAGAATGAGAATGATCACCATGACGGCCCCGATGATCACGTTGGTCGGCACTCGGCGCGGCGAATCGGGATCCAGATCCCCGGCGAGTATCGGGTGCTTGATGGTGTTGCGGCGGGAGTTGATGTCTTTCTCGCGCTTGGATGCGCCAGCCGGCTCGATCACTGCAACGCCGAGCGGAAGCCGCTTCGTAGTGAATGTAAGGATGGCTGATCCGACTTCGACTTTGTCGCCTTCGGCCAGCGAGCGAGGCTCGGCCAGCGTCGTTCCGTTCACGGTGGTCGGATTAACGCCACACGGATGCAATACGAACTTGCCATCCTCCGATCTCAGCTCGGCGTGATTGCGCGAGACGGCAGGCTCGCGAATTAGAATATGGCTCGCAGCGTCGCGGCCGATCGTCAGCAGGGAGTTCCTGACTGGATAGGCGCGCCGTTCGAATTCGTATATGAGGTGGGCGCTTTCATCGCCCGGGGCCTGTAAAGCCATAAAAGCCATAGAATCTCCGTGTTTTATAGACGAGCCAGCACCGGAGCAGGCTACATTAAGCCCCTCTGGAAGCGGGATAGAAAAGGATCATTGGCAAGGGGGGCCTCGAAGGCGGCGGCCTCTACGCGTATTTTATCGCGAACCGACAATACAACTCCCTGGAGGGGGCATGGCGACAAAACTCGAGAAAACCCTGAAGCGTGAGATCGAGATCGACGGCAAGGCTTACATGGTGGCGATCTCGCCTGAAGGCGTTAAGGTGACGCAGAAGGGCTTTCGCAGGGGTCCGGAGCTGACTTGGCGCTCGATCATCAGTGGCGAGGCTGAGATGGGCCAGCAACTCAAATCATCTGTTGGCGGGGCGGGCGGGGATTCGGAGGAGTAAAACCCTCAGGGCTTGGGCTGTGGGTTCATGTTCATCTGCGGATTCATGTTCGTCTGGATGTTTGGATTGCTCTGAACGTCCGACAGATGCTCCTGGATGATCACCCACCGACCTCCCCGCTTCTGAAAAACAGCCGTCCACGCACCGCCGATGACGTGAGGCATACCCATCGGCGTCACGTGCGGGACGCGATACGTGCTCGTCATTACCGCGGCGTCGGGTGCGAGCACATCCACGTTCATCGAAGTCCACTCCCACCGGGGCTGTCTCATGTTCTGGCCGACGTACGTCCAGAACGCCTTGATCCCCTTCTCGAGTTCCGGGCGGGAAGTGGTCATCACGCCCCCGCTGGCTGAGATGACGCGCCCGTCGGTCGGGTAGAGACTCATCAGGTTCTTCACCGGATCAGGCTTAGAGAGGTCGTAGGCCGCGGCCACGAGTCGCTTGAGGGAGTCGGCGATCGCTTTCTTCTCCGATGCCGACATGTCTGCCCCAGTCCGGGGGGAACAGGCAACCGTTCCGGCGATCGAGCCCGCAGCGGCCAGACCACCTAGAACCGAGAGGATTCGAAGCCAGGCCCGGGCAGAGCGAGGTAAAGGGTATCCCATGGCGGCGAAGCTATAGGGCGACCACCGCGCCAACAAGCGGCAGAAACTCAGTCTCACCTTCTGGACACTGCCTGTCTTTTTCGGATGACACCCCCTCGGAAAAAGCGCAGTTAACCCCTCCTTTCAGAGGGGAACGATTGGCTTGGCCGTTGCCTCTATAGAGGCGCCGGGGCGAGTCATCTGTTCTTCGCCGGTAGCACCGATGTACAGCAGCCATTCCCGTAGATGGGAAGGAGTTTTTTATGCGGAATACCTATCTGTTGCTTGCAGGAGCGGGTGCCGTGCTTCTGGCCGCGTGCAGTGGCGACAAGAAAACGGCGATGAACGATGATCTCAAGAAGGACCTGGAGCTTGCCTCCTCGAACGACGGGATCACCCTCGCCAACAGCTCCGGCAGCGCGGGCACTCAGGTAGTCTCTGCGATCGAGCGGACGACTCCGCCCGCCCGCCAGCAGACCCCTTCCACTCGCGTGAGACGTCATCGGGTGGCTCCGAAGGCGCCGCCCCAGGTCGTCAAGACCGAAGCTCCCGCCACTGTAGCTGAGAGTGAGCCGCAGTCGGTTGCTCCAGAGCCGGTCGCCAACGATCCGACCCCTGTTTCGCCGCGTCCCCAGCCGGTCGCGGTATCCTATCCGAGCGGCTCGTCGTCTGGTGGTGGCGATGGACGCGTCAGCACCGGATCGACTGCTGGCGCTATCCTCGGCACCATTTTGGGCGCAGTGATTCGTGGTGGCGTCGTCGGTGACGGCGACCAGTGCGATCCGCGCACGGATGGACGCCGTCCGAGCGGTCCGATCTCGATCAACCGCCGGTACCCGGGCCGAGTTGGTGGAAGCAACCGCTCCGGCGGCATTTCTATCGGTGGAATTTCAATCGGCCGCCCCCCGCGCTTCTAAGCAATCAGGGATGCGGTCACGGATTCAGACCGCATCCCGTTTTCGCTTTCCGAGATGACAACCATGACAACAACCTTCTCGAGGATCGCTACTCCGGTCCTCGTTGCCGTTACGATGGCCCTCGGCGCCTGCAAGCAGGGCGACCGGCCTGAGGACGCACTCGCTCAAGACACCTCGCTCGCTCACGACCTTCAGCTCGCCAACGCCGACACGATGGCGCAGCCGCAGCTCAAGGACGTTCCAGTCACGGTCGAACCGGCACAGAACCCCGCGGCGCCGGCGCCCAAAGTCTCACGGCGTCAAACGCCCTCCGAGATCCTGACGCCGAGCAGGAATCCGCGGCGTGTCGCGACGACGCCGCCGCGTGCAACGCCCCAGCCGGTCGAGCCGGCTCCGACGCCTGTCACCTCCAACGGCAAT
>JBBQWD010000088.1:0-6914 GCA_038210945.1 Gemmatimonadales bacterium | reverse complement strand
AGCGGAAGCGAGTACAAGTGGTACACGTTCTCGCTGCGCGCGCGGGTAGGCTTCTAGGTTAAGATGGCCACGGTATGCCGTGGCTCTCTGTTAGCGCGCCGGAGGATGTTCCGGGATTCCCGCAAAGGTCCGCTGCATCGCCCCGAATAGCGGCTTGATCTCCGCGTGCCACTCTGGGGCCTCCCACGTTGACCAGCTCCACGTCGGGATGTCCGCGAAGCTGGCGGCTCCAGCACTGCGGGGCAGCGTGTCACCGCCTGTCCGTGGCTTGGACGGATCGTAGCTCTCGACAACGAAGCGAAATCCATCCGTGATCGCTCCGGACACGTATCCGTCCACAGTATTGCCGGACAACACGCTCCGCGTAGATGGGTCGACGAGCTGAAGCATTCCCCACGGAATCCGGACCTCTATCACTCCGCTCGTAGGATTCGCAAACCAATCAGCGAGGGAGTTGTCCGATTCGCGCGCATGCAGCAACCGATTGCGGTTGTAGCTGATTGCCTGGTAGATCTTGCCGTCCCGTCCAATACGGCGCCGGTTCGGGACCACGACCAGTGAATCCCATTGCCCGAGATCATTCGCAACCGTCCGCAGTGCGGCGTTGTAGACGTACTGACTTGCTTGAGGATTGCTACCCGGAATCACGATCGCGCGATAGGGATTGTATGGGTGGTCGACGAGCAGCTGGCTGTCCTCCGGCCCTCCCAGATCCAGGACGAATTCGAGCCCGACCGGCACTGGCGAGCCGGTGTGCGGGAAGCGCGTATCTCCCAGGTTCCGGCGATACGTATCGATGCCGACCTGGTAGTGAGCGTGAGCCCAGTCGATACGTCCGACGTCGAGACGCACGTAGACGTAGGCCTCATCATGCGCGACGCGCAGTGATTTGAGTTGGAGGGGGGCCGGTGTGTTCGTGCGAGCGCCGGTCGTCTTATAAAGCACAGGTCGACCCCGCCAATCCGCGCTGTCACCGTCGATCGTGATTTTCGAGCTCTTGCTACCCGCGCGCATCGCTACGACGCCGTAACTCTCCTCCGCGTCGAGCGGATTGAACCAGAATTGTTTCCGATCGTGCGGAAACTCGAAGTCGGTGACGATCCAGCTCTTCTTGAACCATTCGTCGATGAGTGAAAAGAGCCCGGCTCCCGCTGCTCCGGACGCGTAGATGTCGCGCGTCAGCCTCGCATCTATGAGTGCTTGCTGTTGCTCGGAATGGCCGCCGTGATTCCATCCCTGCGGCTGGAAGTGTCCAATTCCGCGCGATGACGGCACGCCGTACTCGCTGATTACGACGGGCATGTCGCCGTGGTGTGCGATGAGCTCGCGCAGGTACCCGAAGTAATTGCTTGGCCCGTCTGGAGACCGCGCTTTCGAATATCCCGGATCGACCACCATGAACTCGGGATAGTAGGGGTAGGCGTGGTACGAAGCGAAAACGCCGGCGGGAAATGCGGCTGTCGCATGCATCTTCAGCGCATCGAGTCCGACGGCGTCGTTGTCGTATTCTTTCGAAACCTCCACTATTCGCTCGCCACGCGCATGCAGCAACGCAATTTCCTCGGGCATGCTCGTCTCCGTCGGATGCGTCAGAGGGTCGAGCGTGGGCCAATTTGTGTAGGCGATGGGGCGCTGCGCGTTGTAGCGCTCCATCTCGAATGACACCATGAAGTCACACTGCTCGGCGAGCCAGGTCTCCAGCGCATTTCCACCGCTGATCGTGATGTATTTGCCGGCATATGTTGACTTGCGAGGCTGAAGAGCGTTGTACGTGACTACCGAGTACGGCTCCCACTCCCGGCCGATGATGTAGCCGAGTGTCCAGGGGGACACATCAGCGCGATATGCTCCGCTGGCATGGCCCGGCATAGCCGGAATCGCCGCATCGCCGTGGATCAGCGACGCGACGCGCTGCATTTCACGCTGAAACCGCGCCAGCCATTGAGGATCGTCGTACTTCTCTGCTTTCTTGCCGGGAGGTGGCTCGGCCCACACCCCATGGATCAGCCAGACTGGATGGGACGCGTGCGCGAGATTCCAGTTTCTCAACGCGGCGTAGAAGTGTGGCGGATGCACGGTGTAGACGCGAACCGAATTTGCTCCCATGTCCGCGATGAGCGCGATCCACCGCTCGTAGGTGCTGTCATTCGGAGGGAATTCCGATGGGAACTTCCCTGGAAGCGCGGCACCTAAATTTACCGCCTTGATCCACATCGGCGACCATTGGCCTGCGCGGTCCCTTATTTCAATGACGCGGCGGCCGGTTCTCGCCGTAACGGTTGTCGCAGCAGGTCGGGCCCGCGGGGCAAGCACGTCTGCCGAGACCTGACCCGGAATTCGATTCAGATACACGAGCGCAGTCGAATCACCCGGGACGATTCGGAGGGCTCGCTCGAAGCTGCGCCGCGCGGCGACCAATTCTCCTGCTCTGTACGCGGCCATGCCCGCACCCGCGACCGCGTCGTACGACATCGAGTCAAGCGCCATGGCCCGAGCGAAGAATGCCTTTGCCGCGGGCAGGCGATTCTCGCGCATCGCGACGTAGCCCGCGCCGGTAAGCGCGCCCGGGTCCTTCGGACACAGAGTCAGCGCTCGTTTGAACTCGTTGCTAGCCGCGCTCATGTCATTTGCTCGGTACGCGACCCATCCTCGCTCGATCGCTTGTCGCGCCGCGGGAAGGGCGGGGCAGGTTTGCTGAGACAGGGCGGGAGTGGCGGCTGCGATACTGAGGAAGAGAAGACGGAGCATGCCTTTGGGACGATGCGTGGCAACAGACTGTCACGGTATCAGCATGATTCCACGAGAATTGATTTGAACACTGGCCACTGGATCATGGGGCCTAGCTTGAGGCGTGACTTCCGTCGCCGATTCCGTTCCGACCGACCGGTGGCTCGTACCGGTCCTCAGGGAGCTACTGCCGGCAGGCTCGCTCCAGGCGGTCGAGTCTACAGGCGGTCCTAGCTACTGGCGTGCGGCTGTAGACAAGGCGCTGCTCACCGACGAGCAGGTACTCGAAGCCCTCTCGGCGCGCACACGATTCAGAATCGCGAGTGATTTGCTCGTCAGCTCGCAAGCGCGCGACCGCGTATCGGAACGGCTAGCGCGCAGATTCGGAATCCTTCCGCTCGCGATTTCGGAATCTACGCTCGACATCGCGACCTCCAATCCGTACGACCTGGACTGCGAGAAGACGCTCGCCTTCGCGACGGCGCGCACGGTGCGCATGTGCCTCGCTTCGCCGGATCGAATTCAGGAAAGGATCGAAGAGGTCTATGCTCCTGTTGACCGGGTGAGCAAGATGCTGGATCGGACGGAGAACTCAGAGCTCCGGCACGTCATCGAAAAGCCGGAAGACACGGAGTCCCAGCTGGACGAGAAGCAGGTCGAGCGTCCGGTAATCAAGCTCGTCGATCACATCGTGGCCGAGGGAATCGCTGCGGGTGCGAGTGACATTCACCTCGAGGCGGGCGAGACCGGAATCGCGGTCCGCTATCGCATCGATGGGATGCTCAAGGAAGTGATGGTCCTTCCCAAAGCAGTCGGCGTGCCGTTGGTATCGCGAATCAAGATCATGTCGCAAATGGACATCGCCGATCGCCTGCGCCCGCAGGGCGGACGAGCGCGCGTGGCGATCAATGGAGCACGCGTAGATCTCCGCGTCTCCACTCTGCCCGCATCACACGGCGAAAAAGTCGTGATCCGCATCCTCGATTCACGCGCCGCACTTCGGTCGGTGGAGTCGCTTGGTCTCGATCCGGTGGACGGGCCGCGGATGCAGAAGCTGCTCGAAGTGCGCGAAGGGTTGATCCTGGTCACCGGGCCGACCGGATCGGGCAAGACTACGACACTCTACGCCGCGCTAAGGCTCCTTCAACATCGTGGTGTCAACATCATCACGGTCGAGGACCCAGTCGAATACCGAATCGCCGGGATCGTACAAGTCCAGATACACGAGAAGGCCGGGCTCACGTTCGCCTCAGCGCTTCGCTCGGTGCTGCGGCAGGACCCGGATGTCTTGTTGATCGGGGAGATCCGCGACCGCGAGACAGCGGCAATTGCGATCCAGGCATCGCTCACGGGCCACCTGGTTTTCGCCACGCTTCACACCAACGATGCGTGCAGCTCGATCAACCGTCTCACCGACCTGGGCGTCGATTCAGTCAAGCTTGCCGGAGCCCTCAAGGGCGTCGTCGCGCAACGACTGATCCGCAGGCTCTGCCCCGCGTGCAAGCTGGTCGCCAATGCCGGCGTGCCCAGGCGCCTCGTGGGTTCGGTTCCCGAGAGCTCGCTGGTTTACATCCCCGTGGGATGCATTCAGTGCGCGATGACGGGCTACTCGGGGCGGATAGCGGTGACCGAGGTCCTCGTCACCACGCCAGAGATCGAGCGTGCCATCGCCAACAACGACCCGCCCGACCGGCTCCTCGCCGCCGCGCGCGCGTCCGGTACCAGGTCGCTCTGGGGATGCGGCGCCGCGCAGCTTGTAGAGGGGAACACGAGCGCGCAGGAGCTGGTACGGGTGCTCGAGCCCGAAGATGCCCGCGCCGATACGCGCGAGCCCGGCACAGGCTATGATCTAACGAAACCGATCATCTACGAGAGACGCGTGAAGAAAGGCGAGACGAAGATCGTACCCGGAGTGGTAGAGGTGTACGTCATTCGCCACAACGGCGGAGATTGGCGCGTGCTCGCGCTCCAGCGCGCGGCCGACGCGAAACGCCCGGGCTCGTGGGAGACCGTCTACGGAAAAATCGATGCGGGGGAGCGTCCCGAAGATGCGGCCGTGCGGGAGCTGAGCGAAGAGACAGGGCTGGAGGTGAAGGCTCTATACAACGTCACCGTCAACAGCTTCTACCTCCACGCGAAACGCACCATCGAGATGTGCATCGTCTTCGCTGCCTTCGTCGCCGACGACTCGGAGGTCGCGATCGGAGAGGAACACCAGCACTTCGAGTGGCTGCCGATCGAGGAAGCTTGCGAGCGGTATACCTGGCCGCGTGAGGCGCACTCCCTTCGTGATGCGCATCGCCTGCTCGCGAGCGGCGACGCCGGACCCGTCGAGGACGTGCTGAGAATTATCTAGCGGCGCTTCACTGTGGTGAGATTCTCCATCCCCGGCGCTGTGGGAGGAGCATTGGGCTTCACGCGCACGCTCTTGGCCGGGATTCCCACGTAGACGTGGTACGGCCGGACATCCTTGGTCGCAACGGCCATCGCCCCGACCATCGCCTGCTCGCCCACGTGCACGCCTGCAAGCACAGTCGCGTGATAGGTGATGCGGACGCCGTCGTCGAGCCGCGTCATCGCATCGGTGACATCGCGCTGATCCACGATACTGTGGGTGTGGCTGTAGATGTTGGCGTAATCGCTGATCGAGACGTTGTTGCCGAGTGAAATTCCGCCGCGGTCGTCGAGCAGCACGTAACGGTGAACGACGACGTTGTCGCCTACCTCCATGTTGTACCCGAACGAGAACTCGACGAACTGGAACGCCTTGAAATTCTCGCCACAGCTCTTGAAGATGTGAGGCGCGAGCAGGCGTCTCAGTCGGACGCCGAGCTCGACATTCTGTCCCCCGAGAGGAGTGCGATCGAACGAGTACCACAGCCAGAGCAGCGGCTTCACCTTCTGAAACCGCGCGTCATCGCATTCGGCGTAATACTCGGGCTCGAGCGTTACGTTGCGCGGGTCGAGCGCGGAGAGAGCGAGCCTCGTCGCGAGCGGAAGCTTTGCGTCCTCCACCGCCGTTTCCCAGTTGGATGCGAACCCGGGATAAGCGATCTCGCACAACGTCCGCCGGCACATCAACGCCCGGTCGGCACCCGACTTGAGATCAGCGGCGATCTTCTCGAGCCATTGTTCCGCCACGCCTGCGACGGGAAGTGCGGGAAGCTTCCGGAGCGGATAGATCGGCATCGGAGTAATGATAATCGGGTTTATTGGGCGGGACGCGACGCACGCGCTCGGACCAGCGCCCGCTCGCGTTCGACGCGCGGAAGAATCTGGTCCCAGGTATCGTTGCGCACGTTCTGAAACGTCACCGTCAACGGTTGATCGAGCTCGATGCTGTCGTCGAAGAGATAGATCGCGCTCTGCGTCTCGCGTTGCCTTAGCCGCTGTTCTCCAAAACCCGAGCTGAGTGGCAACACTTCGAGCGCGCGGAAATCCCGACCGGCGCTCGTGATCACGAGCTCCATCGGACTGAAATGCACATCCGGCTCAACGCCGTAGAACGAGACGTACCAGAGGTCCGGTGCTCTTCCGCCCGTCCGTCGTGTCACCGCCGCGATCGATTGCTTGTTGCTCTCCTGGAGCTCGCGGAGCGCACGATAGGAATCTGGCGTCAGCAGCCGAATGAGATTCTCGTCGAGGGGAATCGCCCGCACGATCAGGCCTTGAAGCTCGAGGCGGATCGCGATCTCATCCTGGCGTAGCGTGCCGAAGCCCACTGGAACGTTGGCACGACCGGTGGTGTCGTCGGTGATCGGTGTGAGCCCGCCCTGCCCGGCGGCAGTGGGCGTTCCGCTCGCGCACGCGACGGTTACAAGGATTGCCACGCCGAGTCCGGCCAGCTTCCACCCGTTCACGGAGTCACTCCGACCAGCGCTGTTATGGCCTCGAGCAGCTCGACTCGACCCTCGCCTGTGTGTGCGCTGAAGGGAATCACCTGCTCGGGCTCGAGCGCCAGCGCGCGCGAGATCTTCGCCGCGCTCTCCAAAGCTCCAGCTTTGCTCAGCTTGTCAGTCTTGGTCAGCGCCACGATCGTCGGCACTTCCACCTCCGCCAGAAAGTCCAGCATGGCGCGATCATCATCGCTCGGCTCGCGCCGGATGTCCAGCAACAGGACTATACCCCGAAGCTGGCTCGTCCGCCTCAGGTAGCTCTCGATCATCGGCCGCCACTCGGCTTTCTTT
>JBBQWD010000087.1:0-7057 GCA_038210945.1 Gemmatimonadales bacterium | reverse complement strand
CGTCACTCCGCTGAAGAGCGCGTAAAAGCCCGCGAATAGGTGGAGGTGCGATAGCCCGACGCCCGTTAGAGTCTGCGGGTCTGGCGGAGGTCCCTCGCCCGAGAGAATCATCGCTGAGTAGTAGAAAGCTTCCTGCCAGGTAAGGCCTCCGAGCCAATGGTAGCCGATCATCCCGATGAAGAGCCCGCCCCCGATCACGCCGACCGCGATCGACCCGTTCCGCGCCAACCGCCGGAAAAAAAGCGGACGTGGCGGCATCGTCATCATCGTTGTTTCGACGTCGGAAGCAATCCTGCCGGGTCTTCTGCTGACTGCCATTGAGATCTCCGATTGTGGCACTTTGGCCCCCGGCTTCCGCGATTATCACCCGCGGCGCCGTTGCGCTAAATTTGATCTAATCAACTGGAGAACAGGATGCCGAAGACTGGTTCGCCCGCACGACCCGCCGCCCCCAAGAAAAACAACTGCAAACCAGCTACTCCGGCCCCCGCCAGGAACTCCGCCAAGCCAACCGCCGCTGCTCCCTCCGGCAGCGCGCTCGAGATAAAGGACAGCCGCACCGGCCAGACATATAGCGTTCCGGTTGCGGAGTGCGCGATTCGCGCCGTCGAGCTCAAGAAGATCAAGACGAGCGATTCGAGCGATTCCGGGCTGATGAGCTACGATCCTGCGTTTCTGAACACCGCGTCGTGCCGGAGCGCCATCACCTACATCGATGGGGACAAGGGAATTCTCCGCTATCGCGGCTACCCCATCGAGCAGCTGGCCGAGAATGCCACTTTCCTCGAGGTAGCGTGGCTGCTTCGCCACGGAGAGCTGCCTGGCCAACAGGAATACGATCAGTTCGTGCACGACATCACCTTCCACACCTACGTGCACGAGAACTTTCGGAAGTTCCTCGAGGGCTTCCGGTATGATGCGCACCCAATGGCGATGCTCAACAGCTCGATCGCCGGGCTCGCTTCGTTCTATCCCTCGGCTCGCAACATCTTCGACGAGACCGAGCGGAACATTTCGATCGTCCGGCTGCTCGCGAAAACCCCGACCATTGCGGCGTTTTCGTATCGGCACGTGAAGGGGCTTCCGTTCGTGTACCCGGACAATCGCCTCTCGTACGTCGAGAACTTCCTGTCGATGGTCGCGCGCATGAGCGAGTCGAAGTACGAGGCCAACCCCATCTTCGCGCGCGCTCTCGAGATCCTGTTCATCCTGCACGCCGACCACGAGCAGAACTGCTCGACCAACGCCGTTCGCGCTGTCGGATCGTCACACGTCGACCCGTTTTCCGCCGTCTCCGCCGGAGTCGCGGCGCTATTCGGTCCGCTCCACGGCGGGGCTAACGAGCAGGTGCTGCGGATGATCAATGAGATCGGCAGCGTCAAAAACGTCCCGAAATTCATCGAGACCGTGAAGAGCGGCGAAGGTGGAAGACTGATGGGATTCGGCCACCGCGTCTACAAGAGCTACGATCCGCGCGCCAAGATCGTGAAGAAGCTCGCCGACGAAGTATTCAAGGTGGTCGGAGTGGACAAGGACCTGGAGATCGCGCTGGAGCTGGAGCGGATCGCGCTTTCCGACGACTACTTCACGTCGCGGAAGCTGTATCCCAACGTCGATTTCTACACCGGCCTGATCTACCGATCGATGGCGTTCCCGACCGATTTCTTTACCGTCCTGTTTGCGATTGGACGCATGCCGGGATGGCTGGCGCAGTGGGAGGAGATGCTGCTCGACAAGGAGCAGAAGATCGCTCGGCCGCGACAGATCTACATTGGGCCGAAAGAGAGGCCGTACCGGAGCAAGCTCAAGGCGCGGAACTCCTAGCTGTCAACTGAACTGAACGGGGTAGGAGGTGCCAGAGGAGCACAGGTGCCTGGTTTCAGTTCACGACGCCCAGACTTCCCTCAGTGGCGTGATGGCAAAGGCAGTTGATTGTGTCCGGAATCGTGCCTGTGCCGTCCGGACGTAGTGAACCGACGCCTGGCACCTACGCTACTGACGCCTCCCACCCCGTTCAGTTCAGTTGGTAACTGTAGATCCGTTCCAGCAGCGAGTCAGCCCGCGGCCCCAGCCAGCTCGACTCCCTCCACTGCCAGCAGCGCCTTCTTCACACCCGGCAGTCCGCTGTAACCACCGATCGAGCCGTCGCTCATCACGACGCGATGGCAGGGCACGACCACCGCTACCGGATTTGCGCCGCACGCCTGCGCCACCGCGCGAGTCGCCTTTGGCCTCTTGATCGCCTGCGCCACGTCGAGATAGGATCGGGTCGATCCGGGTGGGATCGCGAGCAGTTGATTCCATACCTCTCGCTGGAAATCCGTGCCTTGTAGATCGAGCGGCAGCACGCCGTCGAGATTCCGCCCCGCGATTCTCGCCAGAACCGAATCAAGCGCCGGCTTTAGAGCGGCGTCATCGCGAGTGATCTCGGCGCGAGGAAACCGCGCGCGCAGTGAGTCCTCTGCTACGGACTCGGATTCGCGCAGACTGACGGCGCACACACCCTTGTCGGTCGCCGCTACGAGCACGTTGCCGAGTGGACTGTCGCCGGCTGTGAATCTGATTTCCAACGTGCCTCCTATCTGTCAGCCAATACTTGAATCATCCCTCAAACTTCGGGGTGCGTATCATCAATTCCGGACCCGTCGGGTCATTTCATTTCCCACGATAACCAGGTCCTCTGAGTGCTCGGCCCGGCAGCGCTGCTGTGACCTGACCGCCGTCCACGACCGGGACGCCGTTCACGAGAACATAGCTCACTCCCGTCGCGAGCTGCGACGGCTCCTCGAACGTAGCGCGATCGATGATCGTGGTCGGATCGAATACGGTGATGTCCGCGTACATACCCGGCTTGAGCAGCCCCCGCTCGCTGAGCCCCACGCGTTGCGCCGCCAGCGACGTCATCTTCCGGATCGCAAACTCGAGCGAGATCACCGAGTCCTGTCTAACGTACAGGCCAAGTATGCGCGGAAATGTTCCGAAGCCGCGGGGATGGCCGCGCTCCCGCCACTTGCCCGTTGAGTCTGGGCTCACTGCGCCCGCATCCTGGCCGACCGAAACCCACGGCTGCTTCATCGCATTGCGGAGCGCATCCTCGTTGAACGAGAAGTAGATCGCGCTGGTGCGACCCCGATCGCCGATCAGGATATCGAATGCCGCGTCGTATGCGTTCTGCCCGCGCATCTTCGCAATGTCGCTCAGCAGCTTGCCTTCGTAGATCTTGAGCGAGTCGGCTCCGACTTCGTTCACCATCGTGCGCGCGGCGGTTCGAATGCCCTGCGCGCTGTCCGCTCCAAGCTCCGCCTTCAGGCGCGCGCGGACCGCCGGATCCTTGAGCCGCATCACGAGCGAATCTTCGCCGCCTTCCTGCACCCAGGTGTTGAGCATCGCCGAAAGCCCGGTCCCGCTGGCGATGTACGGATACTGGTCTGCTGTGATGTCGATCCCCGCCCTCCGCGCCGAATCGATCAGCGCGATCGCCTGCATCATTTGCTCCGGCGAGCGCGACTTGATGTGTCGTATTTCCGCCCATGTTCCCGCCTCGGCCGCGATGCGAATCGTTTCGCGGATGGCATCGAGCAGTCCGTTGCCCTCGCTCCGAATGTGCGCGGCGTAACCGCCCTTGTAAGGCGTCGCGTACTTCGTAAGCGCGATCAGCTCCTCGGTCGAGAAGAAAGTGCTCGGCAAGTAGATGAGTCCGGTCCCCACGCCCATCGCGCCGTCGCGCATCGCCGAGTCGATGAGGGCGCCCATCCGCTTCATCTCGACGTCGGTGGGATGGCGGGTGACTTCGCCCATCACCGCTTCGCGCACCGAGCTCGTCCCGACGTAAGTACCGAGATTGATCGCGATTCCCTTGCTCTGGATGTAGTCGAAGTACTGTCCGAGCGAGTGCCACGGAAATCTTGGATCGGGCTGCTCGCCGAGCGCGACATTCGGCCAGGCGGAATGGACCTCGCCCGTTATCTCGCTCGTGATTCCCTGAGAGATCTTCGAGATGGCGTGCGGCCCGCGCAGAATCGAGAACTCCGAGTGGCCGAGCATGTCGATGAAACCCGGCGCGACAACCTGGTCGCGCGCATCGATCACCCGCCGCGCAGTCAGGCCGGGAATCGACGGGCCGACATACGCGATTCGGTCACCAATTGTCGCCACGCTGCCGCGGTACCAGGGGTTGCCCGTCCCGTCGACTATCCGCGCGTTGGTGATGAGCACGTCGTAGCGCGTTGAAGCGGGACCACGCGGGACGGAGGCGCAAGCCGCGGTGAGTGTGATCGCTAGAGCGGCGAGAACTCTGGTGATTCGCATTCGTAGTTGTTGTGGAGTTGTTACGAGATTTTCTGGGTCTTCTTCCTCAGAAAATCCATCAGGATGAACTGGCCCAGCGTCATCGTGTTCGTAAAATACGCCTTCCCTTTGCTGATTTCCGAGACGCGCTTGACGAACTCCACGAGCGCCCGGTCGCGCGCGAGCATGAAGGTGTTGATCAGAATTCCAGCCCGCCGGCAGCTGGCGACTTCCCTCAGCGTCGTGGCGATGACCGTGCTATCGAGTCCCATCGAGTTCTTGTAAATCTGTCCGTTCGGCATCGTCATCGCGCTCGGCTTGCCATCCGTGATCATCACGATCTGGCGCAGGTCCTTCTTCTGCGCCATCAACAAGCGCCGCGCGAGCTTGAGACCCTCCGCCGTGTTGGTGTGATACGGGCCGACCTGAGCCTGCGGCAGCGTAGAGAGCGGGATCTCCTCGGCCGAGTCGTGGAACAGCACGACCTGGAGAGTGTCGCCGGGAAACTGGGTGCGGATGAGATGCGTGAGCGCGAGGGCCACCTTCTTCGCGGGAGTGAAGCGGTCCTCTCCGTAGAGAATCATCGAGTGCGATGTATCGAGCATCAGCACCGTCGCGCACGACGAGCGGTACTCGGCCTGACGTACCATCAGGTCGGAGTAGTCAAGGTCCATCGGGACTTTGATCGAGCCGGTCCGCGCCAGCGAGTTCTTGAGCGTTTCGTTCACATCGATATTGAGCACGTCACCGAACTCGTACTCCTTGCTGTAGCCGTCGGCTTCGATGCCGGTAGCGAGGTGCGGCGTGTCGTGCGAGCCGAAGCTCGATTTTCCGAGAGAGCTCAGTATGTGCCGAAGACTCTTGTAGCCGAGGAAATCGATTCCCTTGTCGGTGAGGTTGAACTGGACGCTTTTCGAAGCGCCGTGCGCGAGCCCGCCGCGGCCTTCCACTTGTTGATGACCGGCAGGCATTTGCGGGGGCGCCTGCAGATTCAGATAGCCTTCGGCGGCCAGTTTCTGAATGAGGCTGTCCAGCAGCTCGCTCAGCTTCTCCTGGGATTCCTTGTCGCCGTCGCCCCGAAGCGCTTGCAGCAGCTCAGGCGTGAACTGGCCGCTCTCGATCAATGCATCGAGAATCGCCTGGCGCAGCGCTTCGACGGAGCGGTCCGGCTCAGAGTCGAAGTCGTCGAAGTACGGATTGAAGCTCTGACCGCTCGCGAATCCGGACTGCAGCAGAAAATCAGCGAGCTTGTCGAGCAATCCCTGAAGATCGACCGCATCAGCCGCTTCCGGGCTGAACTTCGAGTAGGTGTGGAAGCGCATTTCTCTAAGATACAGCGGGGGCATAACGCGTGTATAATCCTGAGGAATGGCCGACCCCCATCCGACTCCGGCGCGACCCCAACGACGCTCGATCAATCCGTTCCGGACGCTCCAGGTCCACCGGAATTTCAGGCTCTTCTGGGTCGGACAGACGGTCTCGCTCATCGGGACATGGATGCAGCAGGTGGGGCAGGGCTGGCTGGCGCTCGAGCTCACCAACAGCGCGTTTCTCGTCGGTCTCGTAGCCGCGGCAGGAAGCTTTCCGGTCCTCCTTCTCTCGCTCTACGGCGGCGTGGTTGCCGACCGGCGGAGCAAGCTGCGGATCGTCATCGTCTGTCAGGCGTTGCTGCTGCTCGAAGCGGCGGGGCTGTGGTGGTTCACCTGGGCGGGTCGAATGAACTTCGGGTGGCTGCTGACGCTGACGACTATCGGGGGCGTGATTTCCGCGTTCGAGATTCCAGCGCGCCAGGCGATGACCGTGGAGCTGGTGTCGCGTGAAGATCTCGTCGATGCGATAGCGCTCAACTCCGGCGGTTTCAATCTGGCGCGCATCGTCGGTCCTTCGATCGCCGCGATAATCCTCTCCAAGTTCGGGCTCGCGTGGTGTTTCGGGATCAACGCGTTGAGCTATTTCGCGGTGCTCGCCAGTCTCTCGCTGATCAGGCTGCCGCCCTGGACGCCCGTGCAGTACCTCGTCTCCCCGTTCGCGCAGCTCAAACAGGGTCTCGACTACATCCGCAGCTCGCGATCCGTGTCGGGACTGATGGGAGTGATCGCGATCTACTCGATCTTCGGATTTCAGTACCTGACGATGATGCCGGTCGTCGCGCGCGATGTGCTTCACACCGGGGCCAGCGGTTATGGGCTGCTGGTTACATTCGTCGGAATCGGCGCGCTTACGGGAGCGCTCGCGCTCGCCGGTCTTGGAGGTCGAATCAAACGTGGACGGTTGTTCAACGCGACTGCGTACGCTTTCGCCGGACTCACGATTCTCTTCTCGCTCGTACGCTCTGTTCATCTCGCCGCGTTCATGCTGCTCTTCCTTGGCCTCACCATGCTGATAAACGGCGCGCTGGCGAACGGCATCCTTCAGTCCGTCGTCCCCGACGAGCTGCGCGGGCGCGTGATGGCGACCTACGTGTTCGTCTACGTCGGGTTCACGCCCTTCGGCTCGTTCATCGCCGGAGTGGTGGCGCGCTTCGTCGGCGTGCAGTGGGCGATTTTCAGCGGCGGCGTAGTGATGCTCGCCTATTCGATCTGGGCTTTTTCGAAGTACCCTGAGATTCGTGCGGTTTGATACCAGTTGACAACTGGTACGTCTCCGGGCCCTATGCCTTAACCCACACCCTCACGGCAATGAGCACGAGGAAAATCGCGAAGGCTTTCTGTAGCTGCGGGCCCGACAGGTTCTGCGCGAGCCTCGCGCCGGCCCAGGCTCCGAAAAGAAG
>JBBQWD010000086.1:0-7070 GCA_038210945.1 Gemmatimonadales bacterium | reverse complement strand
TGCCTTCGTCCAGTTCGGAATGACCTTCACCGCCTTTCGCGTCGCGGTCTTCGCGACGGTTCTGCTCGGAATCGGCATCACCGACGCGAAGCACTTTCTCATTCCCGACGGATTCACCGTCTTTGGCGTGTTCTTCGTGCTTGTTTTTTCCGCCTTCGGCGCGCTCTATCTCGGAGAGTCGGCGCCTTTCGCCGGGCCATGGGATGCAATTCTCGGCATGTGCGTTGGCGCCGGCGCGATCTCGATCGTAGGGTGGCTCGGAGAAGTGTGGCTCAAAAGACCCGCGATGGGATTCGGTGATGTCACGCTGATGGCTGTGGTCGGAGCGGCGGTTGGCCCCGCGCGCGCGCTGCTCACGATCTTCATTGCCGCCGTGATCGCGCCAATCATACTGCTCGGGATCGTCTATCCGTTATCGGCGCGCGGACTCTCCGACGACAGGGGACAAACCGAGCTTGCTCTCGAGGCATCTGGAGGATGGAGAAAACGCGAGCTGCCATTCGGCGTCTTTCTTGCGCCGGCTGCGCTGATCACTTTGGTTTGGGGCGACGCGATCATCGCGTGGTATTTGCGCATCTCGGGGCTTTGAAATGAGTGTACGGATAAGTCGCAGCGTCGTGTTGGCGGGAGCCGGTCTCCTTTCGCTCGTTTCAGCGTGCGAGAGTCAGAAGCAGAAATACGAAGGTCCGTACGCGGCCGAAGTCGCGCAGGCAGTGCCGATGATCGAGAAGGCAGTAGGTCTCAAGTTCAAATCGCCACCGAAGCTCGAGATGCGCTCGAAGGCGCAGGTCCGCGAGTTCGTCATGAAGCAGTTCAAGGACTCCCAGTCTGTCCGCGACATGCGCGGCCAGGAAGCAGCATACAAGCGCTTCGGCATGATTCCCGATACGCTCAATCTCCAGGCGTTTCTGACGAATCTGCTCGAGGAGCAAATCGTCGGCTATTACGATCCGGGCACGAAAGTCCTCTACGTCGTTGAAGGCGCGCCGAAGGAGATGGCCGACATCACGATCACCCACGAGCTCGTGCACTCGCTCCAGGACCAGTACATCAGCCTCGACTCGGTGCAGCACGTCAGGAACGACAACGACCGTCTGTCGGCGGCGCAGGCGGTGTTCGAAGGGCAGGCAGTCTACGAGCAGATCTCGATCATGCTCGGTGGCTCCAACATCGCGATCAATTTGCCGGGTGGATGGGACAGGATTCGCGAGCTGATACGCGAGTCCCAGGCTTCGATGCCGATTTTTGCGGCTGCGCCGAGGGTAATTCAGGAAACGCTGATCTTCCCTTATCTGAGCGGCGCCGAGTTCTACCGGAACTACAAGGAGCGCAAGCCGGGCACGGTGATTTACAACTACATGCCTGCGTCGACGGAGCAGATAATTCACCCGGCCGCTTTTTTCGTGACCCGCGACGCTCCGACGAAAGTCGCGCTCGGCGCGCTGTCGAACGCAACCGCGTCGTACGACAACGACCTTGGCGAGTTCGAGACGAGACTCTTCCTGTTCGAGCACCTGAATGATCAGAACGAGGCTATTCGCGGCGCCGGGGGATGGGATGGTGACCGCTACGCCGTTGTGAACACGCCCCAGGGTCCGGGCATCGTCTGGCTCACCGTCTGGGATTCACCGGTCGAAGCAGGCGAATTCTTTGACATTGCGGGGCAGTCCATCGCCAAGCGATTTGGCGTGAAACCCACCGCCAGCGCCAACAACACCGAGAAATCGTACTCCACCAGCGATCGGTCGCTTCTGTTGACGGCGGTCGAAGTACAGGGGCGCCCCGTCGTCATCTACGTCGACGTTCCCAAGGGGGCGAGCACCTCGATTATTCAACCGAGTCAAGTGAGGCTGACGCAGTAACCTAGAACGACTCTGTGTAGTTCTTCGTTGCCTTTTCTTACCAGCCGAGCACAACCTTTTGTAGAAAGAAGGTGCAGACTCCGATCAACCCGCCGAGGACATAACCGGTGGTGATGATCAGGTTGAGCTCGTTCTGAATAACGTTGCGCAGGATCTCCTCGACGCGATCGACGCTGAACGCCATCACTTTGCGCTCGACCATCGCCTGCACATCGAGCTTCTTGATCAGCTCAGGCAGCTGATCCTGAATCCACTCCCAGATAATCGGCGCCGCCTGCGCGGCAAGTCTCTTCGGCGCGTCCGGATCTTTTTTCGCCTCTACGTCGCCGAGAATGTCGGAGATCGGCTTCTGCAGGTAGACGAGGATCGCGTCGTGAATCGCCTTTGAGATCTCGTCTCTGATCTCCGGCTCCTCGAGCAGGCCAACGACCTGCTCGACCCCATCCGTCTCGATCGCGTCGAGCACCGCCTCGAACTTCTTCTCGGTCATCATCAGCTTCGCGAAGATCCGCTCGTGAAAGCGCATGTCGTCGACGAAGCGGTTGAACATCGTGTGGAGCGCGTTCCGGAGCTTTACGCGAGTGGTCGGCTGTCCGAGGAATGAGCCGAGCTTGGTCATCGCGACCGGTAGGTACGACGTCATGGCGCCCTCGAGCGCAGTCACCACCGCGGGCGGAACCTTGTCGATCAGCGGGTCGCGCGATGTGAGAATCCCGGCGATTACCTCTTCGAGCCGCGCCTCAAAAGCGGCGAGGAGCTCGGGACGCGCCAACTCGCTCTGGAGGTCACCGGGCGTGAGGAGCCGCTCACCAACGGTGCGGCCGAGACTCTTGGCCAGCCGGGCCTGGTTCTTCGGTATCGCTCCCTGAAATCCAAACCGCTTCTTCTTCGGGTTGAACAGCATCCACACCGCTACGGTATCGGACAGGCCTCCAGCCAGGGTGCCGACGAAGACATGGACGCCGAACTGAACCCAGGGATTTTCTAGAGTCACCTACTGCGTGACTGCTCCCGCCGATTCGGAGCGGTTGATCGAGGCCGTCGTCGAATCGCTGACCGCGTTCTTTGCCGGAACATCGCCGTGCGGCTCGGCGGAGTCGGCGAGCGTTCCCGGTGGCTTGGGCAAGAGCGCGAGGTGAATGATGTCATCCATCGTCGAGACGAAAGTGAACGTCATGCTGTTCACGACCTCGTCAGGAATTCCACGCAGATCCTTTTCGTTGGCCTTCGGCAGTATCAATTGCCGAAGCCCCGCGCGGTAGGCCGCCATCACTTTCTCCTTGACGCCGCCGATCTCCAGTACCTTGCCACGAAGAGTCATCTCGCCGGTGAGCGCGACGTCGCGCCGCACCGGTCTCCGGCTCAGCACGCTGGCGATCGCGAGAGTCACGGCAGCGCCGGCGCTCGGACCATCCTTCGGAATCGCGCCGGCAGGGAAGTGCACGTGGAGATCGCTTTCCTTGAACTCGAGGTCAGCGACGCCCAGAGTCTGGGCGCGCGAGCGAACGTAGGAGTACGCGGCGTCGACTGATTCGCGCATCACGTCGCCGAGCTGGCCGGTGACCGTAAGTCTGCCGGTGCCGGGCATTCTCAGCGCTTCGATCACCATCAGGTCGCCGCCCGTTGCCGTCCACGCCATGCCGGTGACGGCGCCAATCTCCGGCTCCTGCTCTGCGTCTTCGAGCGTGTAGGTCGGATTGCCGAGAATGTCTATCACCATCGGGTTGTCGACTATCCACGCGCCCTCTTCTCCGTCCGCCTTCTTCCGTGCGCGCTTCCGCATCAAAGCGGCGATGTTCCGCTCGAAGTTTCTGAGTCCCGCTTCGCGGGAATAGCGGTTGGAAATGAAGCCAAGGACTTCGTCGGTGAACTGGATGTCCTTGTCCGTGATTCCGTGGTCCTCGATCAGCCTCGGCAGCATGTAGCGCCACGCAATCTCCACCTTCTCTTCCACTGTGTAACCGAGAACGCGAATGACTTCCATGCGGTCGCGGAGCGGCGCGGGAATATCGTAGAGGTTGTTGGCGGTGCAGATGAAGAGAACGCTCGACAGATCGAACGGCAGATTGAGATAATGATCGACGAAGTTCGAGTTCTGCGACGGATCGAGCACCTCGAGCATTGCTGCTGTGGGATCTCCGGATGGACCTCCGCTGGTCATTTTATCAATCTCGTCGATCATCAGCACCGCGTCTCTCACCTGGACGCGACGCAGCGATTGCAGAATGAGGCCCGGCATCGCGCCGACATACGTGCGGCGGTGTCCGCGGATCTCCGCTTCGTCGCGCACGCCTCCAACGGAGATCCGGTAGAACGCGCGGTTGATCGACGTCGCGATTGCTTCGCCCAGCGATGTCTTCCCGGTTCCCGGAGGCCCGACGAAGCAGAGAATGGGACCGTGAGGATCGCCGCCGCGGAGCTTTCGCACGGCGAGGTATTCGGTGATGCGCTCCTTGGCTTCCTTGAGCCCGTAGTGGCGGCTGTCGAGCAGCTCCTCGACCTTCTTCAATTCGATTACTTCGTCGGTCGCCGAGCGCTTGTTCCAGGGCAGGGCCAGCATCCAATCCAGGTAAGTGCGAATGACCTGATACTCGCTCGAAGCCTGCGACAGGTTCCGCATGCGCTCTATCTCGCGCCGTCCTTCCTGCGCCGCTTTCTCGGGGAGATTCGCCTCCTCCAGCTTCTTCAGCGTCTCGATCGCTTCCTTCTCGCCCGGATCGCCTTCCCCGAGCTCGGATTGAATCGCGCGCAGCTGTTGGCGCAGATAGAACTCGCGCTGATGCTGCTCGATCTTGATCTCCGTCTGCCGCTTCACGTCTTCCGCAACGCGGGCGCGTCCGACTTCGCGCTCGACGCGACCGAGCAGGAACTTGAGGCGCTGCCCGATGTTGAGGCGCTGAAGAATCTCGTCCTTGTCGGAGACCTTGAAGTTGAGGTTCGTCGCGGCGAGATCGGCGAAGCGACCCGGATCCGAGATGTTCATCTTGAGGATCGCCGGCACTTCGTCAGGAATGCGGTCGATCAGCTCCGCCAGCGTCTCGGCGCCGATCACGATCCGGGAGATCAGATCGTCGACCTCGTTGGGATCGGGCGGGATCTCCTTCGCCGGCTTGATGCGGACGATGGGGAACGGCTCGGTCTGCGCTACGCCTTCGACGATGAGGCGACGCAATCCCTGAAGGGTGATCTGGACGGTTTCGCCCGGAAGATTGATCCGCTCGTGAACCCGAGCGGCGACGCCAACCCGTCCGACGAATCTTTCAGGGTCGAGCACATCGTCGTGGTCTCCCGTCGCGACGACGAGTCCGACGATGAGTCCCGACTGCTCGTTGGCCTTGAGCAGCGCGAGGTTTTCGGGAGCGCCCATCTGTACCGCGATGGTGCCCAGCGGATATACGATTGTCGATCGCAGCGCCATGAGCGGCAGCGTCGGTGGCAATTCAGCGTGCAGTATGTCGTCTTTACGCTGTGCAGGCGTCATGCAGTCCCTCTAGAGCGGCGTAGTGCGTCGGTTGTTTCAGAAGTTAACGGCGCCTATGTTTAAAGGCTATGTTCGAGGACCTGAGCGAAAAGCTCGAAGCCACGTTCGCCCGCCTGCGTGGCCGCGGTGTTCTTAGCGAAGCCGACATCAAGGAGGGTTTGCGCGAAGTCCGGCGCGTCCTACTCGAGGCTGACGTCAACTTCCAGCTCACGCGCGAGTTCCTCGAGCGCGTCGAGAAAAAAGCGACCGGCGTCAACGCGCTCAGTACGGTCTCCCCCGGACAGCAGCTGGTCAAGATCGTCCACGAGGAACTCACCGCAATGCTGGGCGAGCGACGCGAAGGGCTCAAGCTTAGCACAGTACCACCCTCCGTCGTGATGATGGTCGGCCTCCAGGGGTCGGGTAAGACAACCACGGCTGCCAAACTCGCGCGCAAGCTCAAGGCGGAGGGGCGGTCGACCAGGCTCGTGGCGGCGGACGTCTACCGGCCGGCGGCGATCGACCAGCTGGAGACACTCGGCCGTGAGCTGGGCATTCCCGTGTATGCGGACCGCACGACCACCGACGTCGTGAAGATTGCCCGCGCCGGGGTTGCCGAAGCGCTGCGGGAGCGCGACCGGGTGGTGATCATCGACACCGCCGGCCGGCTCCAGATCGACGAGCCGATGATGGAGGAGCTGTCGCGCCTGAAGGACGCCCTTCGCCCTTCCGAGATCATGCTCGTCGCCGACGGCATGACGGGTCAGGACGCTGTGAAGATCGCACAGGGTTTCGACAAGGTTCTGGACGTCACCGGCGTCATTCTGACGAAGATGGACGGTGACTCTCGCGGCGGTGCTGCGCTCTCGATCTATGGGGTCACGAAGAAGCCGATCAAGTACATCGGCGTCGGCGAGAAGCCGGACGCGCTCGAGGAGTTTCACCCCGAGCGAATGGCTGGGCGCATCCTCCAGATGGGCGACATCGTCACCCTGGTCGAAAAGGCGCAGGCATCGTTCGACGAGAACGAAGCAAAGCGGCTGGAGAAGAAGGTCCGGAAGGAAGGAATGGACCTCAACGATTTCCTCAACAGCATGCGTCAGATCCAGAAGATGGGTCCGCTCGAGGGAATCCTGAAGATGCTGCCCGGAGTGAACACCAAGGCGTTGAAGCAGATGAAGGCCGACCCAAAGCGCATGAAGCACGTCGAGGCGATCGTGCTTTCGATGACCCCCGAAGAGCGGAAGAATCCTGGGGTGATCAACGGCTCGAGACGGGCCCGGATCGCCAAGGGCTCCGGCCGGCCGATCAGCGACGTCAATCGACTGCTCGACCAGTTCCGCGAGATGCAGAAGATGATGAAGAAGATGGCCGGCGGGGGGAGAATGGGGATGCCGTCGATGCCGGGGATGTTCGGCAGGTAGCACGCCGCAGCTCGCGACCAACGCATCGGTTCGGTTTCGGATCCCGACTGGGTTCGCGCCGGGTTCAAACCTTGCCCTCATCCGCTATCGACTCCGCATCCGAGAGGACAATGATCGAACGGGCCGATGTCGGCGGCAGTCTCTCAGCTGATGAGTGATTCGGCTGACGCGGCACTTGCGGCGGAGGGGGACCACCGGGCGTTCGAGCGGCTCTACCGGAGGTACCTCAGCCGCATATACTCGCTGTGCACTCGACTGTCGGGAAACCCCACGAACGGGGAAGAGTTGACGGAAGAGGTTTTTGTGAGCGCGTGGGAGAAGTTG
>JBBQWD010000085.1:0-7146 GCA_038210945.1 Gemmatimonadales bacterium | reverse complement strand
CACCTCGCGGTAAAGATCCCAGTACGTGAGGGTCCGCGTGTCACCAGGCTCGCCTTCCCAGATGAGCGCTGCCTTGTTTCTCCGCGCCCCGCGAACATGGCGGTCCACGCAGTTGACCGCGACGTTGATCTTCCCGTCGATGAACCACTGGGCGTGGGGAGGCTTCCAGTCTAGAACCTTCTTCCACGGCTTGATCCACTCCAGCTCGCGCGCCTGCTCCGCCCAGAACTTCTCCGTGTCGCGCTCGGCATTCTGGTATATGCCGGGGGATGAGACGTTGGCTGTGAGTGTAAACTCGGGCGGCGGCTCGAATTTCCGATTTTCCTGGAGGAGTACGTCGATGTCTTCTGTCATTGGCGCGAAGTCGTGGGCTCGCTGAGCTGGCGCGAGTCGCAAGGATATAGCGTTTTGCGCGGCTCTCGCCAGAGTGGCAAGTTCTAGGCGAATGAAACCGCGCTCACAAAAGCGAACGAACCCGCCCGCACCGCCCACGACTTCCTCGACGCGATCGCCGATCGTCGAGGCGTCCGAGCTCACCCGTGCCTTCGGATCGAGAAAGGCAGTCGCCGGCGTCACGTTTTCGCTTGCGCCGGCGGAATGCCTCGCCGTCTTCGGACCGAATGGAGCGGGCAAGACGACGCTGCTTCGTCTGTTGGCCGGCCTCCTCAAACCGTCGTCGGGAAGCGCCACGCTGGCTGGAATCCCTCTTCCCGGTGGAACGCTGGCGCGCTCACGCGTCGGTCTCATCTCCCACCACACGATGCTCTACGAGGCGCTGTCGGCGCGCGAGAATGTTTCGTTCGCGGCACGCCTCTACGGGATCCGCGATCCCCGCACGCGCGTCGATGACGCGCTCGGCCGCATGTCGATGCTCGAGCGGGCCGATGCGCCGGTTCGCTTGCTCAGCCGCGGCATGCAGCAGCGTGTGTCGATTGCGCGTGCGATGGTGCACTCGCCGCAGGTCATCCTCGCCGACGAGCCGTACAGCGGTCTCGACGACAGCGGAGCACGCGCACTGACGGTACTCCTCAAGGAATTGCGTTCAGCGGGGACGGCGATAATCATCGTCACCCACAATCTCGTCGAGGGACTCTCGCTCGCGACCCACGCGGCGGTGATGCAACGGGGGAAATTCGTCCGCTACGAGGCGAGCGACCGAATTGACCCCGCTTCCTACGCCGCTACCTATCGAGAGGCTGTGGCTTCCAGTGGCTGATACGCTTTTCGCCGCCTGGCTCATCGCGCGCAAGGATCTCACGATCGAGTTCCGGACGCGGAGCGCGTTCCTCTCCGCTGTCGTGTTCGCGCTTCTCGGACTCGTCATTTTCTATTACTCCTGGGATCCCACGGCCGTCGCGGTGACGGATCTCGCGCCGGGAGTCCTGTGGGTCGTATTCACATTCTCCGGCCTGCTCGGGTTGCACCGTTCGTTTGGCGTCGAGTCGGCGGATCGCGCGATCGATGGCCTCCTCGCATCGCCGGTGAGCAGAGAGGCGATCTTCCTCGGAAAAGCGCTCGCGAATCTGATTTTCGTCGCGGCCGTGCAGCTGATCGCGATCCCGGCGCTCGCGCTGTTCTACAATCTCCCGCTCGGAGACATCGCCGCGCCGCTCATTGCGATCGCGCTGCTCGCCGCGATCGGGCTCGTCGCCGTCGGAACTTTGTTCAGCGCGATGGCGGTGAACACGAGGCTCGCCGAGCTGCTCCTGCCGATGCTGGCGCTTCCTTTCTTCGTTCCCGTCGTAATCGCCGCGTCTCAGGCGACGGCGAAGCTGTTGAGCGGCCGGCCGATCGTCGAGGCGGGAGCGTGGCTCAAGCTTCTGCTGGCGTTCGACATTGTGTTCGTCGCGGCTTGCACGCTCACCTATCCGTTCACGGTCGAGGACTAGCCACCACGCGATTCTGTCCGGCAGGCGGCTCGCGCGGTTAAATTGGCTGGGCAATGCACCTCACATCGACATGAAGATCTCCTGGCTTCCCGTCACCGCCGGCGCGGCCGTACTCGGCACGGTAATCAGAGCGGCGTTCTTCACGCCTCTGGAGGCAAAGCAGGGCGCCGCGCAGAAGATTTTCTACATTCACGTGCCTTCGGCGTGGGTTGCTTTCCTCGCGTTCGGGCTGGTCGCCGTCGCGAGCGGGGTTTTTCTCTGGATTCGCGATCAGCGGCTCGACCGCTTCGCCGAAAGCTCCGCCGAGGTTGGCGTCGTGTTCACTACCGTGGTACTGATCACCGGACCACTGTGGGCCAGGCCGATCTGGGGCACCTATTGGGCGTGGTGGGATGTTCGTCTCGTCTCCACGCTTTTTCTCTGGTTCATCTACGTCGCCTACCTCGTTCTGCGGGGGGCGGTCGAGTCGCCCGACCTGCGCGCTCGGTATTCGGCGGTGCTGGGAGTTCTTGGGGCGCTGCTGATTCCGTTCATCCATCTGAGCGTTTACATGTTCGCCACCATGCATCCGCTGCCGATCGTCGGGAAGCCGAGCTCGCCGTCGCTGCCGAGTGAAATGCTGCTGACGCTTCTACTCTCGCTATTGTCGTTCACACTGCTCTATTTTGCTTTTGTCCGCTCGCGTTATCGCTACGCCGTCGAGCGCGACATCCAGGCGGCAACATCGGAGCACGATGCCTGAAACTTCGTCTTACTACCATCTCGCCTACACGATCGCGCTCGGCATCTACGCCGCCTACGCGCTGAGTCTCTACGTCAGGCGCAGACGAGTGAGGTCGGGGCGATGACGCTAGTCGAAACATCTGCTGCGCCGGCGATCCCTACCGAGATCTCGGATCCGATAAATGCGCGGATCCTCGCCGTGTCGGAGGATCGCATCGCCGGTTTCGTCAACGAGCCGTTTGCGCAGATTGCGTTCGCTTCGGAGCTCCCGGAGGATGTGGTGATCGCGCGCTTGCGGGCGATGCTCGAGGCCGGTGTCATCAGGCGGATTCGGCAGACGTTGATGGCGACGAACCTCGCGCCGGGCGCGCTCGTGGCGTGGCGAGTCGCTCCGGAGAACCTCGATTCGGCCTTCGACTACATGGTGAAGGAAGATCCGTTCTCAGGACACGTGGTGATTCGCTCCACCGATGCCGAAACTCAGGGCTCGGTCTATCGGTTGTGGACGACGCTCAAGGTCCCTCAGGGATTCTCGATGACGAAGCACTGTGAGTTTCTGGCCTCGAAAGTAGGGGCGAAGGCATATCGCATCATGCCCGCCAAGCGTCTGTTCGCACTGGGGGTTGGTCACGTGCGCCGCCGGGGCATGAAGCCAGGCTCGAGAAGCGAAGAGCGCGGCCGCGTCCTCGACACGAACATCGTGGAGCTGTCAGCGCTCGAGTGGCGTGTGCTTGCCGCACTCAAGCGGGAGTTCGCGCCCGCTGAGATAACACCCAATCCGTGGCTCGCCCGCGCGGAAGAGGCTGGACTCCCCCTGGAAGAGTTCATCCACGTGGCGAGATCGCTGAGCGCGCGCGAAGTCATCGGACGCTTTTCGACCTTTCTCGAGCACGTGAAGCCCTCTGCCGCTGGCGAGCGCGTGACCCGGTACAATGCATTGTTTCATTGGCGCGTTCCAACCGGGCGCGAAATCGAAGCCGGAAGAGAAATCGGCCGCCATCACATCCTCACTCACGCCTATTGGCGTGAAGGCGGGCCGGAATTCGCGAACGTGAACATCATGGCCGTCGCTCACGGGACCGACAAGCAGCCCGTCCTCGACCACAAGGCGGCGATCGACGGTCATCTCGAGGCATGTGGCATTGCCGTCCTCTACACGAACGTGTTCTGGGGCGGGCGTAGCGAGATCAAGCCATCCGAGATTTCGCCCCTCGAATACAAAGCATGGGCAGATCGCGTGGGACTTTCACCAGAAGCGAGCGCGGGGTGACAGAGGGGAAAGTTTTTCTCGTTGGCGCAGGTCCGGGTGACACTGGTCTCATCACGGTAAAAGGCAGACAGCTCATCGACTCGGCGGACGCAGTCGTGTACGACGCGCTCGCCAACACGGCGCTCCTCCCGCCTGGTGCGCGAGACACCGGAAGACCCGAGTTGTTCTACGTCGGCAAGCGCGGCGGCTCGAAGGAATCGGTGACGCAGGAGGAGATCAACGCCCTCGTCATCAAATTGGCTCGCGAAGGCAAGCGTGTGGTGCGGCTCAAGGGCGGAGACCCGTTCGTGTTCGGGCGTGGAAGCGAAGAGGCCCAGGCTCTGAACGACGCGTCGGTTTCCTTCGAGATCGTTCCCGGCGTCACAGCCGGAATCGCCGCGCCCGCCTACGCTGGAATCCCGGTCACTCACCGCGGGCTCGCGACATCAGTCACTTTCGTCACGGGTCACGAAGATCCTGCCAAGCCAGGCACACAGACCAACTGGTCGGCATTGGCGAAAGCTGGTGGAACCATCGTCATGTACATGGGGGTGAAGACTCTCGCCAGCATTGCCGACGCGTTGATCGAGGGCGGAATGCCCGGCGAGATTCCGGCCGCCGCGATCCAATGGGGCACGCACCCAAAGCAGCGCACCGTCGTTGCGACGCTCGACACGATCGCCGCGAAAGCGGAGGAGCAAAACATCACCGCACCGGTGATCACCGTCATCGGTTGGTCGGTAGTCCTGCGCGACGAGCTGAATTGGTTCGAGCAGCGGCCTCTGTTTGGAAAGCGGGTCGTCGTGACGCGCGCGACGCAGCAGGCCCCGGCGCTGACCGAGAAGCTGCGCGAGCTCGGCGCTGACGTGATCGAGATGCCGGCGACCCAGATTGCGCGGCTCGACCTCGCTCCACTGCGGGCCGAGATCGATCGCGTCGGCGACTACGATTGGTTGATCTTCACGAGCCAGAACGCCGTCGCAATTTTCTGGGAACAGCTCCTCGGGCGCGGTCGAGACGCGCGCGCATTGGCTGGTCTAAAAATAGCGGCCGTTGGTCCTGCAACGGCTGGGGCTCTGCTCGAGCACGGGATTACCGTCGATGTGATTCCGGAGCGATTCGTCGCGGAGGGATTGCTGGAGATCATGCGCGACCGCGATGACGTGGCGGGAAAGAAAGTGCTCTACGTCACGGCCGAAGGCGCGCGTGATGTGCTTCCAGCAGGGCTGCGGGAGATCGGCGCCGACCTGAGCGTCATCGAAGCGTATCGCTCGATCCCGGACGGCGCGGGCGTCGAGACGCTTGCCCGCGCTATCGAGGCCGGAAAAATCGATCTCGCGACGTTCACTTCCGCATCGGCGGTGACTGGCTACGTTGACGCCGTCGGAGAGGAGCTGGCGCTCCGGGTGCCTGCCGCGTCAATCGGTCCTCAGACATCCGAAGCACTCCGCGAAGCCGGCATCGAGGTGAAGGCCGAAGCCAGGGAATCGACGATCGATGGTCTCGTGTCCGTGGTGCTGAGTGCCTTCTAAGACGAAGACGGACCCGAGTGTCGTGCGCATCGGAACTCGCGCGTCGGAGCTCGCGCTCAGGCAGGCTCGTTTCGTGGAGGCCGCTTTGTTGGTGCGCGGGATCAGATCCGAGCTCGTCACCTTCAAGACTACGGGTGACAAGAAGCTCGATCAGCCACTGACTGAAATCGGCGCCAAGGGATTGTTCACCCGCGAGCTCGAGGTCGCGCTAGCGAAGCACAAGATCGACTGCGCGGTTCATTCGCTGAAAGACCTGCCGACGGAGCCCGTTCAGGGATTGGAGGTCATCGCGTACCTCGAGCGCGAAGATCCGCGCGACGTGCTGGTCGTCAACCGCGGCACTGGGGCCGAGAGTCTAGAGGATCTACCTGCCGGATCCCGCGTTGGTACGTCTAGCCTGCGCCGTCGCGCCCTGCTGCTCGCTCGCCGGCCGGATCTGGAGGCGGTCGAGCTGCGCGGCAATGTTCCAACGCGGCTGAAAAAAGTCGAGACTGGAGCCGTTCACGCCGCCATTCTCGCCGCCGCCGGCCTCATCCGGCTCGAGGTCGAGCAGCGGATCACCGTGTTCCTCGACCTGCCCGATTGGCTGCCCGCCGCGGGGCAGGGCGCAATCGCGATTCAGATCAGGAGCGACGATCACGGAATGCGCGACCTCCTGCTTCCGCTCGACCACAAGATGACTTCGATCACGACCCGCGCCGAGCGCGCGTTTCTGTCGGCCCTCGAAGGCGGGTGTCAGGTGCCGATCGGAGCGCTCGTGATGGACTCCGGAGACGGGCCTACATTATATGGTATGCTGGCGGACCTGAGCGGCAGGCACATTGTGCGAGGGTTCCGCCGCCTCGACATCGATCAACCCGAGTCGACCGGCGAAGCGCTGGCCGCCGAGATTCGCTCCCGTGGTGGCAGCAGTCTGCTCGTAGAGCTCCGTCAGCTAACCAAACTTCCAGCTCCGCAACCAGAGTAAAGTGTCCAGCTTTCCGCAATACAGACCGCGACGGCTGCGGCGCACCGCCGCGTTGCGCAATCTCGTCCGTGAGACGCATCTCGCCGCGGCGCAGCTCGTTCTCCCCGTATTCGTCCGCGACGGCAAGAAGCTTCGACGTCCCGTTGGGTCGATGCCCGGCGTGAACCAGACATCGGTCGACGAGATGCTGCGCGACGCTGAGGCTGCCGCCAGAGCGGGCGTCGGAGGAATAATTCTCTTCGGAGTCCCGGAGACGAAGGACGCCACCGGCTCGTCCGCCTGGGACGACAAGGGCGCGGTGCAAACGGCCGTGCGCGCGCTCAAGAAAGAAGTTCCTGACCTCGTCGTGATAACCGATGTCTGCATGTGCGAGTACACGGATCACGGCCACTGCGGCGTGTTCAAGGATGGCGACGTCGACAACGACGCGACTCTCGAGCTGCTCTCACGTGCCGCGCTCTCGCACGCGCGCGCCGGAGCCGACATCGTCGCACCGAGCGACATGATGGATGGACGGGTTCAGGCGATACGAGCTGCCCTCGATGACGATGGGCAATCGGGTGTCGCGATTCTCAGCTACGCCGCCAAGTACGCTTCGGCGTACTACGGACCGTTTCGCGAAGCGGCTGAATCAGCGCCGCAGACCGGCGACCGCCGCGGGTACCAGATGGACCCCGGCAACGCGCAGGAAGCGATGCGCGAAGTGTTCGCCGACATCGAGGAGGGCGCCGACGCTGTGATGGTGAAGCCGGCCGGTCCGTATCTCGACGTCGTCGCGCGGGTAAA
>JBBQWD010000084.1:0-7150 GCA_038210945.1 Gemmatimonadales bacterium | reverse complement strand
TTGACGCGATTGCTCTTGCCCGAGTAGTAGCCATCCCACTCGATCTCCCAGCGCGGATCCGTCAGGAACACGCCAGCGCGAGCGCCGATACCAAGTCCGTTGTTCGGGCTCGCGCCACGACGGCCGGCGCTGTCGCTGAAGTTGGTCGCCTGAAGGAATCCGCCCAGCTCCAATGTGCCCGGCAGCGGCCGGTCGAGACTGTCCGACCATGCGGTCGTCGAGACCGGCGTCGCAGGCCGACCGCCGAACATCGCGGCGATGTCGGGCGAGAACTGGATCCCGGCCTGAACGCCGAAGTCGAACTTGCCGTCGGCGGAGGGTAGATAGTTGCCAAAGCCGTCTACGCGGAGAATAAGACCGCTCACGCCGACGTTGACTCCGCCGAGTGCGTTGAGTCCGAGCTGGTAGGTTTTGTCACCGGTCTCACTGGAGTCGCGGAAATTCTCGAGGACACCACCGCCACCGAGGTGGAACGAGAGGGCGCGAACCGTGGTTGGGAACGTGTGAACGACGCGAATCGTCAACGCGCTGGCCTTTACCGCACCGCCGGGAGCGTTTCTCCCCGAGTTGAGGAAGCGCACGCCCGATTCCGAGGTCGCCGCCGTATAAGAGACGTCGCTCTCCAGATTCCAGGCCGGGGCAAAGAATCCGCCGAACCGCAAGCCGAAACCGAGTGAGTTGCCTAGTCCGGTATCCAGATTCCACGATTTATCGAAATGGGTGTACTGGCCAAAGCCACCGACCAGCAACGTTCCGGGCGACTGCGCCGCCGCGGGTACGCTGACGAACAAGGCCGTCATGGCGAAGGCGGTCCAGCGTCTATAAGAACTCATAGTCAAGAAATCACCGGGTATATGTGTGCGCCTATTTTATACTCTCCAGGGCAGAGGTGCTACTTCGGCGTTGGAAAAACCTCGTATCAGCCCGGTCACATCCTCGGGGCGACGGCGGAACGCACTTGAGTGAGGAGCGCATCGAGGTCGGCGCGGGAGAATAGCCGGCCGCCCTGAACCACCGCGAAAATGCGACGCGTATTGCGGATATTGGTGAGCGGGTCAGCGTCGAGCAGAACGATGTCGGCGATTTTTCCCGCCGAGAGAGCGCCGAGCCGGTCGTCGAGGCGGGCGAAGCGGGAGGGACCGATCGTCGCGCTCCACAGCGCATCGCGAGGTGAGAGCTGTGCGTCTTCCACGAGTCTGCGCAGCTCTTCGTGGAGAGCGAAGCCCGGATAGACGAGCACGGATCCGGCGTCGGTGCCGGCGAGAATGTTGACGCCGAGCTCGCGCATGCGGTGAACGTCGCTCGCGCTGCCGCGGTATGCCTCGTCGGCTTCCGCGGGGCGGGTGGAGGATGTGTCGCCGATGCGCTCGTCCACCTGCATCCGCCACCATCCGAGGAGCCACGGTGATGCGTACCGCCTCCGCTCGTCGAGCGTGATCGCGTCGGGGCCGAAGATCGCCTTTGCCGCGGAGTCGCCGAAGAGTCCAGCGGCGCGAGTGACGGTGAGCGTCGGAGTATACCACGCGCCGTTGACGACGAACTTCCGGAAAATCGAATCGCGCGCCGCGTCGGAGAGGCGGCTCAGGAACATCGCGTGCTGGAGATCGGTCAGCCCGGAGTCGAGCGTGGCGCCGATCGGAATGTTCTGCTGGTGAGCGGCGACCCGCAGTCCGGCTCGTCGCGCTTCGCGTAGAATTGCAAAGAACGCGGCGGGGCTGGCGGAGGTTCTGACTTTCACGAAGTCCACCCGCAGCTTCACGAGCGAATCGATCGCGCGCCGCGCCTCGATCGAGTCGCTGACGCTGATGCGGTAGGGAAGCACCCGCAGCGCCAGCTGTGAATGCGCGCGTTCGCTGCGCTCGACCACGCCCTGTAGATAACGTGGACTCTCCAGGATCGGTCCGGGCGTGACAATGCGCGGGCCGACCAATAGCCCGGCTTTCATGCGCGCCTGCCAGGCGCGGGTGCTGTCGATGTAGCCGCCCATCTCGCGCACGCTGGTCACACCGTTCGCAACGAGGAGTGGGAGGGCGGTGACGCCGGTGTTCATGAAGTGGACATGCGCGTCCCAGAGTCCAGGGATCGCGAACTTGCCGCGGCCGTCCACTCGGCGCGCGCCCGCCGGGATCTCGATTGTCGCCGACGGGCCAACGGCACGGACCACGCCGTCGGCGATGAGAATCGTTTGGTCAGGAACCGCCGGCTGTGCGGACGATGGGTCGATGACGGTGACGCCGACTATCGCGATCGATTCAGTGGAAGGAGTGCTGTTGACGCTCGCGCACGCGGTGAGCAGCGCGGCGACGAGCATTTTCTTCACGGACTGCGCGGCAGACTCAGAAAGAATGTGCTTCCTTTCCCAAGCTCGCTCTTCACGGTCAGGTCGCCGCCCATCGCGCGCGCGAGCTGCCGGCTGATCGAAAGCCCGAGACCGGTCCCGCCGTAGGCACGACTCCGCGACGCTTCGACCTGATAAAACGCCTCGAACACAATCTCGAGCTTGTCGTCGGGAATTCCCACGCCGGTGTCGCGCACGCCGAGGCAGATCTTGTCTGCTTCCGGTGCAACCATGATCCTCACCGACCCGCCGGGAGGAGTGAATTTGACCGCGTTGGAGAGAAGGTTGAGCACGATCTGCTCGACACGCTCGCGATCGGCGTGGAAGCGAAGGCCGGGGTCGGCGACCTCAACCTGCAGTTGAAGGTCTCTCGCCCTGATCTGCGGCTCTATCATCGTGTGAGCACTCTCGACCACCGTTTGCACGGGCACCGCATCCAGCCTGAGCTCGAACGCACCGGATTCGATCTTGCCGAGGTCCAGCAGCTCGTTCACCAGCTGAAGAAGGTGCGCCTGGTTGTGGCGAATGCGCGCGATGTATTTGCTCTGCTCCTCGGTCAGTGCCCCGTAGATCCCTTCTTCGAGGAGGGCGGCGTACCCACCGATCGCGCCCAGCGGCGTACGCAGCTCGTGGCTCATCATGTTGAGGAAGCGCGTCTTCGCATCATTTGCGGACTGCGCTACCCGCCGCGCTTCGTCCGCCTCGGCTCGCGCCCGATCGCGCTCGTGGAGCGAGGCCTCGGTGGTCGCGAGGGACTGCGCCAGCTCCTTATTCTTTGCTTCGAGCTCCTGCTTGGCGCGCACGAGCTCCTGTTCCGCGCGCTGGCGCGCCAGCAGTATGCTCGCGGCGTTCTGCAACGCCACGGAGTGGAGCAGCTTTTCTTCGTCTTGTTCCATTCCTATCCGCCGCCGATCAGGTCCTATCCGCCGCCGATCAAGTCGGAGGCGAGCGCGGTACCACGGACGCGCGCTTCAATCTTGGCGAAGGCAGTGTCACGGCTCGTCGAAAGGTCGTCGCTGAACGGCGCGTAGCCGCAATCGTCGGTGGTGCCGAGCTGGTCGACGGGGATGTACTTGGCCGCTTCGATGATGCGGTCCCGCACTTCTTCCGCGGTGTCGATGCGCGGATCGATCGGCGAGACTACGCCGACAAAGATTTTCTGGTCTGGTTTCATATGCTCGCGGACGATTTTGAGCACCCGGACGCGATCGTTTTCTCCGGCGAGCTCCATGCAAAAGAAGCCGACATTCATCTCGAATAGCAACGGCAGCATCTCGGCGTAGTCGACGTCAGCGCTGTGGGTCGAGTCGCGGTCGCCTCCAGGACAGGTGTGCACACCGATGACTTTGCGCTCGTCGGCAGAGAATCGCGACATGACGAGATTGTTCAGATCCACGAAGCTCGTGAGCAGCTCGCCGGACGGATCGATCTTCATCGCCAGCCGCGCTTCGGTGAAGTCGATCTGGACCTTGAACGCGCCTTTCTCCAGGCAGCGGCGGATCTCTTTCTCGGCTTCGCCCAACAAATCGTGGATGAATTCGTCGCGCGAGTAGCCGGGAATTGGATCGGCGGGATACATCAGGCTCAGCGCCGAGGGGGAGATGACGGCCTGTTTGAGCGGACGATGCGCGTATTTGAGGGCCACATCGAGATAGGCGTCGGCGTAGCGCTTGTAGCGGAATGGGCCTTTGGTGAGGCGCGGCATGCGGCGCGTATGGCCCGCCGCGAAAGGAATCTTGAACCCGTCCGGCTCTGTGTTGGGCAGTCCGTGCACGGAGTACGTCCAGAAATTCTGATACTTCCTCTGCTCGCCGTCGGTGATGACGGGCGACCCTGTAGCCTCGAAGCGCTCGATCGTGTCCTTTACCGCCGCCTCGTAGGCGGGATCGTGGTCGGGGTCGGTGATGGTTCCGTCAGCGACCGCCTTGATCAAGGCGACCGGTCTGGGGATGCTGCCAATCGGCTCAGTGGGGATGATCATCGTCTCGATTCTCGCTTGCAATCGGTCGGTGGTAAGCTGATTGGATTGCTAGTGCTGTCACGTGCGGGCGGTATTGTACAGCCACTACGAACGCGAGTGCCACGCTCTTGATCTCGCGCTGTGTAACTTTCGTACACTACTGGGTTTGCACCCCTGCCGCCCTAAGGTTTGACGGGCGGTTTTTCGCATCCAGCTCGTCTCCGATTCGCGTTACGAGACAGGGAAGTGTCGCAACATCGTTCAGCGCCGTTCGGAAATTCACGATGCACGCGCGGAGCATGAATCGCTTCCCGATGAAGGCGTTCGACACGAAGGCCTCTCCGCTCAATCTAACGGCAGTGACGATGCGCTCGTTGAGGCCGTTGATGTATTCAAGCACGGCGTCGTCGGATGCCGAGGCGCGAAGATCGAGCGGAACGTATCTGAAGGTCGTGATGCTGAGGGAGACGGTTCCTTTCTCGAGCGTGTCGTAGTCGTCGATCATTTCGTACAGACGGTGCGCGAGCGCGATGTCGTCGCCGATCATTCTTCGGTAGCCACTCGCTCCGGCCTGCTGAAAAGCGAGCCAGATCTTGAGGGCGCGAAATCCACGGGAGTTCTGGGGGCCGTACTCAAAAAAGTTTTTTACCTCCTGACCTTCGTTGTCATCGAACTGGTAATAGTGTGGCTTGAATCCGAACGCGTCGCGCAGAGCCGACGGGTGTCTGGTGAGAATGCAGCCGGCCTCGAGCGGGCTGTAAAGCCATTTGTGCGGATCGATGGCGATTGAATCGGCGAGACGCAGGCCTTTCAGATCTTCAGTGGCATCGTCGAGCGCGACGGCCGGCGCGCCGTACGCGCCGTCCACGTGGAACCAGAGATCGTATTTCTTGCAGATCTTTGCGAGCGCCGGCAGCGGATCGATCGCTCCGGTGCCGACAGTACCCGCGGTTCCGATCACCATGAACGGAGCGAGTCCAGCGGCGAGATCGGCCGCGATGGATTTCTCGAGCAGATCCGCGCGCATCCGCAGCTGGTCGTCGGTCGGAATCCAGCGGACTGCGCTCGTGCCCAGACCTCCGAGGTCGCTGGCCTTGTTGACCCAGGTGTGGGTCTCCTTCGAGGTGTAGAGAACGAGACGCTTCGCATCATCCGCCGTGAGCCCATTTTCGCGGATGTTCCAGCCGGCCTTGGCGGTTCTTGCCGCGCTGAAGCCCACCATGTTCGCCATGTTGCCGCCGCTCACGAGCACTCCGTCCCACTCTCTGGGGAGGCCCATGAACTTCGAGAGCCAGCGAATCGTTTCGTTCTCGATCTCGGTGGCGATCGGCGAGAGCGCCCACGCACCGCAATTCGGATTCACGGCGGCAGCGAGCAGGTCGGCCAGCATGCCGACGGGTGCCGCCGATGACGTGATATATCCGAAGAAGCGCGGGCTGCCGTTATGGGTCGAATGCTGAAAGAATTTCTCGCTGAATTCTTTGATTACTCGCGCGATGTCCGTCCCGTCTTCCGGCATGGCGCGTTGGCCGAGGACGCTGCGAAGGGAATCGGGCATGAGGCTCGTGGCGGTCGGCGCCGCCGGCAGACCGCGCAGAAAATCAGCGATCGAGTCGACGAGGGAGTGTCCGATCGCCCTGAATTCTTCGGGGGCGAGGTCGCACGGAGCAGTTCTGGTGTTGAGAGAATCGGTGGTGATTGTCACGAATGTCTCGGGCGAGAGTGAGATCTCCATGAAGTTGAGGCTTACCATTTGTGGACGCCAGAAGCGGCTGGGCACTTACCCTCAGATTACCCCGGGCCAACTGAGTTAGAACCCGCAGTAGGCGTTGAACTGAAAGCAAGGTTGGCTCTCAGGGGCACGGCAACGTCTCTTACGGAAGGCCAACGGGTCCGCCCGGCGGGGGAAGTGACGGAATGCAAAAACGCGCCCGAGAGAGCGCGTTTTTCATTGGTGCAGGTATTCAGTTTTCAGCTACGGCAGCATGAACTGAACGCTGGTCTCGACCGGGAAGTTGTTGCTCTTGAGAATCGCGACGGCGGTATAAGAGCCGTGCTGTCCCTCGGTGTTCCAGCTCTCTTCGAAAGCCGTCTCGCCCTTGCCCTTGATCGTCTCGCTTCTCATCGCCGACGTGAACATGCGCCCTTCGCTCCAGCGCCAGATCACTTTGCCGGCGAAATCCTTCACGTAGAAATCGTGCGTCTGTCCGTCGGGGAAGCGCAGCTCGAGCATTTTCGTCGTGTTGTTCTTGACGTTGAGCGTGAATCTGAGCTTCTCGGTGTCGTTCTTCGCGCGCGTGATGTTGAACGTCGTGACAATCGGCGCGGCGTTCTCGGCGGCGTGATGTCTGACGGTTGCGTTCGATTGTTCGTCGTGGGGAAAAGGAGCCGCGGCAAAGGCGACGGCAGTTGCTGCGCACAGCAACGGGAGAATGAGGCGGTTATCCATTTACCTTTTATTACTCGGCGGGCGACGGGTGACGCTCGGGCTTTCTCACCTTTGTGAGACTCCCAACGTATCAACTGGAGGACGCCCCGTCAATCGCGAAGTAACGAACTAACTCCGCTTGGCTGTTGGAGTTGCGACCCTCACAAATCTTCGGGCTCTGTTCGGAACAGGACGTTCCATTCGCTTGTGAAAATCTTCACAAGCGGTTATTTTCACTCCCAGAAATGGAAGACGAGAAACGGCCGCAAACCAGCTCCAAAAAGAGTCTGCCCGGCGCCGATTTCGCTGGCGTGGGGATCCAGTTCGCGGCTGCGATCATCGCCTTCCTGTTCCTGGGTCAGTGGGTCGATGACAAGCTCGGCACCAACGGGCTGTTTACGATCGCCGGGGTCTTCATCGGCGG
>JBBQWD010000083.1:0-7172 GCA_038210945.1 Gemmatimonadales bacterium | reverse complement strand
CACAACATCAAGATGGAGCACGTGCGCGATCCCGCGATCTGGGAGGCGTTGCGCGAGATGCGGGACGAAGGAATGATCCGCGCCTGGGGTGCAGCGTTCGGACCGGCGATTGGCTGGTTGTACGAGGCGGTGGAGCTGTGCGAGCGCGAGAGCGACATTGGCACCATCCAGATGATCTGGAATATCCTCGAGCAACACCCCGGCACTGCCATGATTGAGGCCTCCCGCGAACACGCGCCCGACTGCTGCTTCAACATCCGTGTGACGCACGCGTCGGGAATGCTCGAGGGGAAGTACAACGAGGAAACAGTCTTCCCGCCGAACGACCATCGCCGTCATCGCCCCCGGTCGTGGCTCACGAACGGAATCAAGAAAGTGCGAACGCTCGATTTTCTCACGACCCGGATGACTCTCGCCCAGGCAGCGCTCAAGTGGCTTTTGGCTGAGCCGCTCGTAGTTACGACGCTTCCCAACATCTATGACTTGGAGCAGCTCGAGGAATTCGCTGAAGCTTCGGACAAGCCCGACTTGTCGTCCGCGCAGATGGAACGCGTGGCCGAGCTCGCTGAGACGAACTTCGGGGTCGCCGAAGAGCCAATGAGCTATAAGGGAACCATGGATCGAGTTACGACGTGATCAACCCGTGGCACGATCTGCCGGCGGGCATTCATCCTCCCGAGCAGGTGACCGCGCTCATCGAGATCCCGAGCGGCAGCCGCAACAAGTACGAGCTGGATAAGCAGTCGGGCCTGATCCGACTCGATCGGGTTCTGTATTCGTCGATGCACTATCCCGGCGACTACGGATTCATTCCGCGCACGCTGCACGAAGACGGTGATCCGCTGGACATTCTCGTCCGCATCAATGAGCCTACCTTCCCCGGTTGTCAGATCGACTGCCGGCCGCTCGGCGTGCTCAAGATGCTCGACCGCGGGGAGCCGGATGACAAAATTTTGGCGGTGCCGTGTCACGACCCGTACTACCACGAATATTTCGACATCGCGGACCTCTCGCAGCATTATTTGAGCGAAGTGGAGCACTTCTTCCATACGTACAAGGATCTCGAGGGTCGCCGCGTCGAGATCGTAGGGTGGGAGAAGAGTGAAATGGCGGCGCGAGTCATCAATGAGTCGATCGCGCGATATCAGGAGAGATTCCATCAGGTCGGTACCTAATCACCCGGCGCCTCTCGAACCTCGGGGCGGAGGACGATAATGACTAGCCAGCTTTCGATACGGAGTGCGTGCGTGTGCACCCTGCTCTTCGCGACGCTTGTGTCGGCGTGCGCCAAGGAAGACGACCAGGCGGTGAAGGGCAGAAACGGTCCCAATGGCGCCGCGCGCGACAGCGTCAGCGACCTCGCGCTCGGTGAGGACGGACTGGGGCAGCTTCAGGTCGGCATGACCCTGACCGAGGCCGTCAACATGGGGCTCGTGAACGAGAGGCCGGACATGAAGCCTGCGTGCGATTTCGTTTTCCCCGCCGTCGGCGCTGGTATTCCCTTCGGAGTGAACGTGATGGTGGTAAGGGGAAAGATCGCGCGCATCGATGTCGATACCGGAACCGTCACGACCGAAGACGGCGTGAAGATCGGCGACACCGAGGATAAGGTGAAGAGCGTTTACGGGGACGAGCTCCAGGTCCAGCCGCACAAGTACATCGAGGGCGGCCACTACATGACCGTGAAGGGTGACAGCGCGAGCGCCGGCAAGGCAATCGTGTTCGAGACCGACGGCAAGAGGGTCACGATGTTCCGCGCGGGGCGGATTCCAGAGGTGGAGTGGGTCGAGGGGTGCGGCTGATGACGAACGCGACGCTACAGACTGATCTTCGCTATCCGGTTGGCAAGTTCAACTGGGATGTTCCTGTCAGCGAGGCAGAAAACCCCAAACTGATCGCCCAAATTGCTGAGACCCCCGGCGCGCTGAGATCGGCTGTCGCCGGATTGTCGCCGAATCAGCTCGAGACTCCATACCGTCCGGGCGGCTGGCGCGTGAAACAGCTCGTTCATCACATCCCGGACAGCCACCTCAACGCCTACACGCGCTTCAAGCTCGCTCTCACGGAAGTCGAGCCGACGATCAAGCCGTACGACGAAGCGGCGTGGGCGGAGCTGCCGGATTCGCAAAAAGTCCCGATCGATGTCTCGCTCGCGCTGCTCGAGTCGCTTCACGCACGGTGGGTGGCGCTGCTTCGCTCCATGGACGCCGCGGACTTCCGTCGCACTCTGCGGCATCCGGAACACAACAGGGTATTAACTCTTGGACAGATGCTGGGGCTGTATGCCTGGCACGGGCGTCATCACGTGGCGCACATCACGGCGCTGAGAAAGAGGGAGGGCTGGTGACAGAGTTTGCGACTTTTGGAGCGGGGTGCTTCTGGGGTGTCGAGGTCACGTTTCGGAACGTGCCTGGCGTAAAGGACGCGCTCGTTGGATACCTCGGCGGAACGCTGGCGAACCCGACGTACAAGGATGTGTGCACCGGACGCACTGGCCACGCTGAGGTCGTGCAGGTCGAGTACGATCCCGCCGAGGTGATGTACGACAAGCTGCTCGATGTGTTCTGGGAGAATCACAATCCCACGACGCTCAACCGTCAGGGTCCCGATGTCGGCACCCAGTACCGGTCGGCGATTTTCTACCACACGCCCGAGCAGAAGCGGTTGGCTGAGCAGTCGAAGGCGCACCTGCAAGCGGGCGGTCGGTTCCAGCGCCCGGTCGTGACCGAGATCACCGAGGCGTCCGCCTTTTATCCCGCGGAAGATTATCACCAGCGCTACCTGGAGAAGAGGGGCTTGGCGAGCTGCCACATCTAGTTCCCTTTGTGGCCCCCAGCTTGCCTCACTTCAGGGTCTAAACCCGAAGGCGGTGGATGTGAAGAAAAAGGACAACTCACGAAAGACAACCTGGCTCCTCGTCGGCGCTGGAACCGCGATGGTGGCTGGCAGATTGATGGACCGCGGAATGGAAAAGGGCTATCGCGCATGGAAGGACGAAGAGCCTCCCAGCTTCAACAGCGGTGACAGCTGGTCGAAAGCGCTAGCCTGGACGGCGCTGTCCGCGGCCGCAGTGGCGACGGTGGAGTTGGTCGCGCGCCGAAGTGCCGACCTTGGCCTCAAACGCCTTACCGGAAAGCGCGCTCCCGCGGGTCTGTGAAGCATTCGCCGGAATTCCTCAAGCTCGTGGACGACGCGAAATCGCGCGTCCGCGAAGTGAAGGTGGATGAAGCGCGAAGCAAGCTGCAGAGCGGAAAGGCGAAGCTCATAGATGTCCGGGAGGAGAGCGAGTGGGAGGCCGGCCACGCGCGCGGCGCCCTGTATTTGGGCAAGGGCGTGATCGAGCGCGACATCGAAGAGCGCGTTCCGGACAAGAAAGCCGAGCTGATCCTCTATTGCGGCGGCGGATTTCGCTCGGCGCTATCTGCTGACAACATTCAGAAGATGGGCTACACCAATGTGAGTTCGATGGCCGGCGGGTGGCGTGCCTGGCAGGAGAGTGGCGGGCCGGTGGATAAGGGCAAATAGCTGGACCCACGCTCTACAAAGTACTTGACAATACAAAGTAAAACGGTATCTTGAGGCAATTGCCTCAGGGAGAGTGCACCGTGCTGCGCATTGTCTTGTTCGTCGCCTCGCTAGCGAACGTCGCAGGCGGGCTCGTTCTAATCGGCACCTGGGCGACGATGTGGCAACGCGTTCCGATCATCGTGCTGGCCATCGGTGGATCGCTACTGATTCAGGGCGGGTACACGATCCTCTATCTGCACGGCGAGTTCGACCGCTGGCGAGACTTTGCTACAGGCGCGCTCTTCGCGGGAGAAAGTCTCTCCGCAGTGGTCGGCGCGGGTGGACTGATTCAGGGAATAGCCCACAATATCAACAACGCCGACATGGAGATGGCGCCCGTGCTCGCGGGACTATTGATGCTCGTCCAGGCACTGCTCGCGCTTCTCTACCTCGTCGTCACCCACAAGCTGCGCCCGCGCATCAACGGGCGCAGCTCGGCCTGATCGTTACGGCTTCAGCTCGCCGTGGTCGACCGGCTCGCGGCCGCGGCGCATGAACAGGTACTCATAGAGAAGTCCGGAGACCAGCGCGCCGACGATCGGAGCCAGGAGATAGAGCAGCTGCGCCTCGTAGATTCCGCTCGCGACCGCGGGTCCGAATGAGCGCGCCGGATTCATCGAGGCACCTGTGAGCGGGCCAATCGCCAGAATGTCCGCGGCGACCACGAACCCGATCGCCAATCCTCCGATCTTCGGTCCCCTCGAGTCGACAACCGTTCCGAACACCACGAACACGAGAAAGAACGTAGCGATCGCTTCGACAAGGAACGCCTGGCCCGCCGTCACATCGAGCGCGATCGTTAGACCACCACCCCTCGTCGCCGCGAACGTGGCGTCGGACACCGCGCCCTTCAGCGCGTAACCCGCCGCGACGGCGCCGAGCACCTGAGCGACGATGTAGAGGCCGGCCATCATCGCCTCGATCCTTCGCGTCACCAGCATCGCGATAGTAACGGCGGGATTGAAATGGCCAGAGATGCGCATGAGCGAGCTCACCATCACGACCAGTATCAGTCCGTGGGCAAACGCGATCTCGAGGAGCCCAGTCGGGCTTCCGGTAACTCTCGCATGAATGATCGCGCCGCTGCCGATGAAGACGAGCGCGAAAGTGCCGATGAATTCAGCGATGAAGTGCCGCCACGCGTCCCGCATGTACTGCCCCCGTTGTCGTTGTTGGGGCCGCGGCGCGTGAGATCGCTAGATCACTCGGCGCAACACCAGCGCGGCGTTGATTCCGCCGAAGCCGAAGGAATTCGTGAGAATGTGCTCCACGCGCTCCTTCCTCCCCGTGCCCGGCAGAAAGTTAAGATCGCACGCCCTGTCCGCAACCTGAAGATTGACCGTCGGCGGAAGCCATTCGTTCTCGAGGGCGAGCGCGCAAATCGCCGTCTCGATCGCGCCGGAAGCTCCCAACGCGTGCCCGTAATAGCCCTTCGTTCCGCTCATCGGCACTTTGTACGCGCGGTCCCCCATGACCTTCTTGATCGCCATCGTTTCCGTCGAGTCGTTGAGCGGCGTCGAGCTGCCGTGGGTGTTGACGTAGCCGATCTCATCGGCCGAGACGTTGGCGTCGTCGAGCGCGAGCTGCATCGATCTCGCGGCCTGCGAGCCATCCGGACGCGGAGCCGTCATGTGGTGCGCGTCGTTCGTGGTTCCGTAGCCGGCAACCTCGCCGTAGATCTTCGCGCCGCGCGACTTTGCCCGCTCGTACTCCTCGAGAATCAGAACCGCCGCGCCCTCGCCCATCACGAATCCGTCGCGATCCTTGTCGAACGGCCGCGATGCAATCTCCGGCTCTTCGTTGCGCGTGGACATCGCCCTGATGAGGGAGAATGCGCCGAAGCACAGCGGTGCGAGCGGCGCTTCTGCCCCTCCCGCGATCATCACATCGGCGTAGCCGTCGCGGATCTGCCGGAACGCATCACCGATCGCGATCGTGCCGGAGGCGCAGCTCATCGCGTTCGTCGAGTTCGGCCCCATGACGCCCAGCTCGATCGCGATGTTGCAGCTCGAGGCGCCGCCGAAAACGGCCAGCGCGAGCGTCGCATCGACTTCGCGGAGCCCATGCTGAAGAAAGACCGCGAGCTGGTTCTCTGCGTATGCGATTCCTCCCAGCGCTGTTCCCATGTTGGCGCCGATTCGCTCCTTGTCTTCGCGCGACAGATCGAGATCCGCGTCCGCGAGCGCCATCTGTGCCCCGACGACGGAGAACTGCGCGAAACGATCGAATCGCTTCGCGCGCTTGTTCTCGAGATGATCGGTCGGAACGAAGTCGTTGACCTCCGCCGCGTTGTGACTGCGGAATTGCGAAGGGTCAAACCTCGTTAGCGATCTCACCGCCGAGCGTTGCCGCTGGATTCCGGACCAAAGCCCTTTCTGAGTGGTCCCAATCGGAGTGATCGCGCCAATGCCTGTTATTACTACTCTGCGTCTATCCACCAATGCCTCGTTTTACGACTGTGTATTTGTCTCGCGCTCGGCGACCGCTGCCAATCCCGCCAGCGTCCGGGACGCGATTCCGTGCACGAATACGGGCCCTATCACGAACATTGCGGCCCATTTGCCAACGACCGGGATTCCCGGCCCATCCCACAAATGCACGATTCGTACGTGCGTGCCGCCCGCGACGGGTGCAAATGTCCACTCGACGTCCATTCCCTTGGTAATACCCCCGACATGCCGAAATCGGATCGCGGGTCTTTCGCTCTCTACCGACATCTCGGATAACCACCATGTCGGCCAGTTTATGCAGAGTACTCCATTCCACCTGTCGAGAAGGTGAAAAGGGCGGTAGGCCGACATCTCCACCAGGCCTCCTCCGTCGGCGCGGCGCTCGCGGAACCGCACGTATCTGTAATGGGGGAGCTGAGATGGCCACTTTTCCACTTTGCTTGCGAGCTCGAAGAGACGTTTGATCGGTGCGCGAACGAACAGCTCGTCCACTGTCTCCATCGGGCGCCCAACGGGCATCGGACCGAGATCAAAGGAACGCGCGAGCTCTCCCATTACTGACACGCGGGCGCCCAGCTGGCCGTTATGCGGAATCCACGACGCTTCCGCACCAACGGCTTCTTTGCAATCGCTTCATTCACTGTATCCGACAGCTCCTCGGGCGTGAAACCCCGCAGCACGGAAACGACGCCGTCGTGGCGGCTAACAGCATGAAATCGCAGGGGAAATGAAGCGAGCCATAGCCCCGCTGCCGCGATCCAGCTGCGCCTGAGGTCGCTCACGACGACTCTTATGCGCGCGACACGATTCATTTCGCGAATGAGCGTGAGCGCCTCGGATCCAGCGAAGTGGTGCAGGACCTGGGAGCACATCACGATGTCCACGCTCCGGTCGGCGAAAGGGAGTCGTAGCGCGTCACCGCAGACCGTGAAAGTCACCGCCGGCCTGCTCGCGCGCGTGAGCTCGAGCGCCGAGTCCATGCCGATAGTCGTCAGGTCAACGCCATTTTCCCTCGCCAGCACTCTGGCGCGACACGGGATGTCGCCCAGGCCCGTTCCCACATCCAGAAGCGTGGCGCATCGAGGAAGGGCGCCAATCGTCTGCTCGATCTCGTAGAGAGCAGAGCTGAGTCCGCCAAAGAGAGCGTTGGCGCGC
>JBBQWD010000082.1:0-7197 GCA_038210945.1 Gemmatimonadales bacterium | reverse complement strand
AAGATCTTCTCGGTGCTCGTTGGGGACGTCGATCATTTCAAGCAGTACAACGACGCGTTCGGCCACCCGGCAGGCGACGAAGTGCTGAAGTCGATAGCCGACATCATGCGCGCCTCCACCCGCAAGGTGGACTGCTGCGCGCGCTACGGCGGTGAGGAGTTCGTAATCGTTCTGCCGGAGACGTCTCCGGCCGATGCGCTCGAAGTGGCAGAGCACATTCGCGCGCGCGTCGCGGCGAAAAAATTCAGCGGCCGGAAGATCACTCTGAGCATTGGAGTCGCCGCGTTCCCGGAAGATGCGGACGACGCGGAGGCGATCATCGCCATCGCCGACGAAGCGCTATATCAGGCTAAACGCGAAGGGCGCGACAGAACTATCCGCGCCCGCAGGTTGGCCAAGACCGGCACCTGATCAGGGCCGGGCGACCAGGCTCCGAAAGACCCACCCGCTCCGCCCGGTGTCGTCGCTGACTCGAATCCATTCGTCAGCGTACGAATAACCCGTCAATGCCGTTCCGGATTCCGCGGCGAACGAAATCGGGAAACCGGTGCCCGGCCCTTCGCGAACGTTCCCGCGAGTGTTCATTGTGAGCTTTATCGGTACAGCGAACGCGGTCTCGCCCGGGCGTGCGCCCTCACGATTTCCCAATGACAGGCGTCCACGGTACGACGACGCCAGCGTCTTCGCCTGATTGGCGAGATAGAGCGCGCCGGCGTAGTTCGCCTTGTCGAACTCACGCGCGCTTTGACGGACCAGTTTCGTCACCTGCTCCGCTTCCGGTGGATCTTCCGTCGTGCCGGATTTCATCGACTGGAGAGAAACCTCGGCTTCCGCCATCGCCGACGCTGCCTGCGCTCTGCTTGCCACCGTCTGAAGCTTGGCCATCGCGCGCACGACTTCGGCGCGCGCGTCCTCGAGCTTGGCCTGGAGGTCCTCGATCTGCGCGTCCTTTGCGAACGCCAACAGCTCGAGCCGCGCGACCCGCTTGTCCAGGTCGGGATCTCTGACGGTCACCGTATCGTGAATGACCTTCGGAGCGGGCGGTTTCGCGGGTGGCCCCGACTGGCTACTACACGCGGTAGTCAACACGATCGCGGCGAGCAGCAGGAACGAGTTACGAAGCAGAAGCAGTCTCCTCGACTTGTATGGAAACGGGGGGCACTAAAGGCTAACGCACATAACTACCCGCCGCCACATTACGCGCTGTGCATACGCGAATGACAGGCCGCGTTGGGCGGATCGGTTTGCTCGGAGTCGCGATGCTGGCACTCTCGTGCGCTAGCTCAGCCGTAGAGCGCTGCGTGTTCCGGCTCTCTACCAGCTAAATGCTGCTCTCTTCGCCAACGACGGGAGTGACCGCGGAGCGATCCTCTTCACCCGTCCGAATCCGATAGACTTTTTCGACGGGAAGGACGAAAACCTTGCCGTCGCCCACTTCTCCGGTTTTGCCGGCCGAAAGAATGGCGCGCACAGTCGGCTCGACAAAAGGATCGGAGACACCGATCTCGAGTCGCACCTTGTCGTGAAGCTCCACCTTCACGGTCATGCCGCGATAGGTCTCGACCGCTTCTGTCTCTCCGCCATGGCCGCGGACTCTGCTGATGGTGAGCCCCCGCACCTCGGCCCGATACAACGCCTCCAGAACTTCGTTGAGCCGTTCTGGTCGAATGATCGCTACGACGAGTTTCATATATCAGCCCCTGTCGGGATGAACGAGAATCGCGCCTTCGCCCCTGCTGTACGCCTCTTCCCCGTGCTGGGTGACGTCCATTCCGACACCCTCCTCTTTCTGGCTCGCGCGAAGCGGCGCGACCAACGCGATCGCCCTGAGAATTACGAACGTTCCAACGACGCTGTAAAGGATCGTAGCAGCTATTGCCGCAACCTGGATACCGAGCTGCTTCGGATTGCCGAACAGCGCTCCATCGGCAGTTCCGTTCCAGATTTTTTGCGCGAGCACTCCGGTGAGCAGCGCTCCTACGGTTCCGCCGACGCCGTGCGCCGCAATCACGTCGAGCGAATCATCGAGGCGCGTGCCGGCTCTCCAGAGGATCGTGAAATAACTGGGAATCGCGGCGATGGCGCCAATCGCGATTCCAGATACGGGACTCACGAAGCCCGCCGCGGGCGTGATCGCGACCAATCCAACCACGATGGCCGTCGCTGCTCCGACTGCCGTTGTCTTCTTCGTGCGCGTGATGTCGAGGATGCTCCACACGACCAGCGTCCCCATCGGGGCGAACATGGTGTTGGCGAACGCGAGCGCCGCCGACGCATTCGCCGCGAGCGCGCTCCCACCGTTGAAGCCGAACCATCCGAACCAGAGCAGGCCCGCCCCGAGCAATGTGAAGGGCACGTTCTGCGGAATGATTGCTTGCCGCGCGTAGTCTTTCCGAGCGCCGAGTACGATCGCGACCACGAGCGCCGCGGCGGCGGCGTTGATGTGAACGACTGTGCCGCCGGCGAAATCGAGAGCGCCCAGCTTACCGAGCCAGCCTCCGCCCCACACCCAGTGCGCGATCGGCGCGTAAACCACGACCGACCAGAGCGTGATGAAGGCGACGTACGCGCCGAAACGCATTCGTTCGACGATCGCGCCCGAGATGAGCGCGGCGGTGATTATGCAGAACGTCGCCTGATAACCGGCGAACAGAAGGTGAGGGATGGTTCCCTTTGCATCCAGTCCAACGTTCCTGAAGAAAGCGTTATCCAATCCCCCGAGCCAACTCGAGCCAGTCGAGAATGCAAACGAGTAGCCGATGATGGCCCACGCGATTCCCACGAAGCCGAGCGCGACGTAACTCATCATCATGGTGTTGAGCGTATTCTTCGCTCTCACCAGTCCGCCGTAAAAGAATCCCAGCGCCGGTGTCATCACGAGCACCATGGCGGTGGCTATCAGCATCCACGCGGTATCCGCCTGATTGATCGGCGTCATGTCGATTTGAACCGCTTCACAGTTCTCCTCCAGTACGACAGGTGAGAGTTGGTCCCGCGAAAACAAAAAAGCCCCCGCGTTCATCGATCGAAACGCGAGGGCATTGGAAATGAGCTGTACTGCTAGCTCTTGGCGGCTCTACCCGGAACGTTCGATCACGTCCCACAGATTCTGTGGGAGCGGGCGATTATTTCCAGAATTAGAAACGCGACGAGCAGAAAGCATGATTGGGCTGGTGGGTTGCGAACGACGCAAGCAATCCCGAACGCGGGCAAGATTATTCCACTAGTATCCGGATGTCAAGACAATTTCTCGAGAAGCGCGATTGAACGAAACCCGCCTCGATCAATTCATGCCGGTGTGGCAGTTCAGAGAGCGTCACGCCACAAGAATCGCGTCGCCACCCGCGCGGGTGTTCGCGGCGATCAAAAATGTCCGCGCTAACGAGATCCTCTTCTTCAGGACTCTGACATGGATCCGACGCGGGGGACGCAGAACGCCAGCGAGCATTCTCAACGCTGGAGACAGCGCGCCATTGCTCGATGTTGCGACTCGGAGCGGATTCATATACCTGGCTGACGATGGTCCGCGAGAGATTGTCATCGGGACGGTGGTCATCGCTCCACCGGGAAGCGACTGCAAGCTGACGCCGCTGATGTTCAAGACTGCGCTCGAACCAGGCTTTGCGCTGGCAGCAATGAATTTCCTGGTTACGCCCGATGGCCGGAACGGCTCGCTGGTCTCGACGGAGACGCGGGTGTTTGCCAACAGCCCTTCCGCGCGGCGGCGATTCGCCCGTTACTGGCGGCTCATCTATCCGGGCAGTGCGCTCATTCGGCGGATGTGGCTGCGTGCTGTGAAGAGGCGAGCCACTCGAGGCTAGTGGGGCCTTTCCTTCACCCGCGCCCGCGCCAGCCAACCGGAAGCGCGAAAGTAGAAGTAAAACGGCAGGCCAAGAGCAATGAGGGCGAGGCCGGCAACGGATTCCACCGGGTACGCCGTCAAAGTGTTGACGACCAGCCAGAGCGCCACGAGCACGAAGAGAGCCGGCACGACCGGATAGCCTGGCGTGCGGTATCGGCGCGGAGCCGCGGGCAGCTTGTTCCGCAGAATGAAGAGCGACGATCCGACGAGCGCGGTGAAAACCCAGACCCCGAAAATCGCCGCCGTCGTGATCTGATCGAAAGTCCCCGACAGCGCGAGCAGGCACGCCCAGATTCCCTGGAACCAGATCGCATTCGCGGGCACTCGCGATGTCGGGCTCAGATTCCCCAGCAGACGGAAGAAGAGTCCGTCGCGAGCCATCGCGAACGGAACGCGCGCGTTCATCATCGTGATTCCGTTGAGTGCCCCGATTGCCGAGATGATGAATGCGATCGAGACGATCTGCGCTCCGTGAGACGAGAATGTCTGCGCGGCCCTGGCGGCAACGGGTAGCGCATCACGGTACGCGGTCGAGTTGGATGTCATTATCTCGCTGAACGGCAGGGCGTAGAAGTAGGCGAGATTCGTGATCAGATAAACGAGAATGACGATCAGCATCCCGTAGATCAGCGCGCGCGGGATGTTGCGCTCGGGTTTTTCGATCTCGCCCGCCACCATTGGGACGTTCGACCACCCTTGATACGCCCACAGCGCCGCGATCATTGCGGCACCGAATGCGCCCAAACCGGCGGGCGCGATCCCCGCGGTGACGGGAACCTTCAAATGCTCAAACGATCCGGTCCGCGAAAGAAAAAACGCGCCGAGCACTATGATCGCGATGCCGCCCAGCTTTGCGACCGTCGCAGCCCACTGCACTCTGCCGCCCGTCTCGATGCCGCGCGAGTTGATGCCGGCAAAGAGAAGAATCACCGCAACGGCGACAATCTGCTGGATGCCAAGTCGCCAGTGCACGACCTGGCCCAGCACGTGGAAATCGCGCGTAATCCAGACGGCATCGAGCGGGACGAACGAACCGAAGAACGACGCGAGGGCGGTCGAGACTGCGGCAAGTCCTCCGCTTGCAATGAGCATCACCGAGGACCACCCGAACAGATACGCGGGAAGATCTCCGTACGCTTCGCGCAGGAACACGTACTCCCCGCCCGCTTCCGGCATCATTGCGCCGAGCTCGGCGTAGGTCAGCGCGCCCGCGAGCGAAAGAAGTCCCGCCGCGACCCAGGCGAGCAATACCTTGTTCGGGCTCCCAACCAGCTGCGCCATCGTCGCCGTCTTGAGGAAGACGCCCGTGCCGATGACGGTGAGAACGAGGGCTATCGCATCGCGGAGCGACAGCCCTCGCGCCAATTCTCTAGCTTGAGGCGCGGTCTCCAGCTCGGGGGACGCCGCGGCGCTGGCGCTCACTCAGGCGGGCGATACACGTCGTGCGGACCGGAGTGGCGGATGCCAATCGGTCGAACGTACTCCTCCCTCGGCGTGATTCCCTCGAGCTTGTCCAGCTCCCGGTTGTCGCTTTCGATGTTTTCGCGCTCTTCCTTGTAGCGCCGATACCAGTTGCGCGTGACTTCGCCCGCCAGCTCCCGATTGCCGAGTCCGAAGGCAAGCGATAGCGCCAGCGCTATCGCGCCGAAGAGAATGGCGAAGGCCGTAGTCACTATCTCCGTCGCGACCCCAAGCTCCTGCAAGGCCATGAAGGCGGCGAGCAGAACCACACCGCCCTTTCCGGCGCGCGCCAGGGTCGGTCCGCCGTGGAGTCCGCCCGCCGACGCCATGATCAATCCGCCGACGAAGCTTCCGAGCACGATACCCACGATCATGATCACGATCGCAGCGATCACGCTCGGGATGTAGCTCACGAGCTCCGCGAAGACGTTCGCCAGCGACTGCAGCCCGAGCGCGTTGGCGGCGACGAGCATCACCGCGAACATCACGAACCAGAAGACGAGACTTCCCGCGACGCGCGTCGGATTGATGCGCGAGCCCGACCTATCCACCGCCTGCATCACTCCGCCGCGCTCGAGGATCTGGTTGAGATGGATCCGTCGCATCAACCGGTCGGTGCCCTTCTCGAGCAGCCTCGCCAGTAGATAGCCGGCAAAGAGGATGACGAGGGCGCCGAACAACGCCGGGATGTAGCTGGAGAGCTGCTGGAAGCTACCCTCCAGTCTCTCGCCGAAGGTGAGTGTCGTCGTGGTGTCCACTAGAACCTCACATTGAGTAGGGAGTGATTCCCTGGGGTGCGCGCAGCCAACAACGGAATGCTCGCCGGATTGAAAGTTACACGAAACCGGGGGCGTCCGGCGTCGGAAGGAGGGGCGAGGTAGCGCTCAGTGACGATGATCCCGGTCAGGCCCCCCAAAGTCGCCAAGCCGGCCACCAGGTGTGGATTCGGATTGGACGTATTCGTCAAAGAGGCGATCCCGGCGCCCATCAACCCTCCAGCTACGGTACCCAGGAAAACGCGTCCTCCCTGACTACGACCGTGGTCGTAGCGCTGGACCAGGAACCGGTCGCCCGCGATCATCCCGAGAACTCCCCCGGCCGTTAAGGCAGTGGCGATCGCCCGCCCGCTGCTCTTCTCGCCCAGGAACGTGCCGGTGGCCGCCATGCCGAGGAACGTTGCGCCCCACAGCGCCTGGATGTCGCCCGGCGTGACATTGTAGCGCGCATTTCGCGGATAGAGCAGGCCGAGCGGATACCCAACGATGCCCGACGCAAGAATCACCGTGACCTCGGCCCGGTTCGAAAAGCTGCGCGAGCAATTCGGTGGCAGAAACGGATCGGGACTGATGGTGCAGGTCTCTTTCCCTCTGATGGCCTCCATCGTCCCGTAGCCGATCAGCGCCCCGATGTCCGAACCGAATGCCATCCCTGCTGCATCCGCTTCTGTCATTTTGCGGGCGATCCTCAATCCCAACGCCGTGCCCGTCAGCCCACCTATGAATGCGCCGACGGATTGGGCTCGATTGGTCGCCCTTATCGCGTACATTGTCCCCCAGCCGGCGAGCGCTCCGTTGTGACCCATGTTGAAGGCGAGATCACTCTGAGCGCGCGAGATGAAGATTCTCCTCGATATCTCGGATGCCGCGAAAAACGTTCCGCCTGCGACGACGAGATATCCGGCGGTTGCGCCGGCGCCGTTGTCGGCGATGGTGCCCGCGAACGCGGGACCGTAGGCGAGAAGGCCGAGGATCGTCTGGTTTTTGACGAAGGCATTGCCCGCATCGTTCCGGACGGAGATCACGTCACGCGGCAGTCTCGAGACAACAGCTCGGATCGCCTCGCGGTCGGTGCCGCTGAGTGCGTAGCGCTCCACG
>JBBQWD010000081.1:0-7267 GCA_038210945.1 Gemmatimonadales bacterium | reverse complement strand
AATCCGCCGACGCGCAGAGTCGGGACACTCACGCTGGCGCCGACAATTGGTGCTCCACCCGTGCCAGTTACCTGGCCACTGATGGTCGTTCCTTGCGCATAAGCGACTGCCGGGGCAAGCCCGAGCGCGACGCTCGCTACCACAAGGAAGCGAGAGATCTTACCTGTCATTCCCATACAACACCTCGCAGAAAGTGAAACTGGGATGTGGTGTGTCTCGTGTCGCCGGTGATCGTAGTTCGCTCAACGCGGCGAGACGGACTATGTGCCTGCTGCGCAGCACCGGAGTGCAGAGTGCACTCGGCGCCGCAAACGCAGATAGGCAATACCCAAACCCCCCCCCCAGCCCGGGCGGTTATGGGATGCCTGTTATTGCCCTAAACTAGGACACAGGGACGGAAGAAGTCAACCAAGGGGAAAAAAGAGGGGAGCCAGCGGGCTCCCCTCTTGTCTCGTCTCGCCTGCTCATCCGTTGTCAGCTCGCGGTGGTCGCCTTCTCCGTCACAACGCGTACGTCGTTGCTGAATACCTGCATGAACCCGCCGCTGACGTTGAATCGAGGGCCCGCTGTTCCGCCAAGTCTGAGCGCACCGTTACCGAGCAGCGCCATCAAGGGCGCATGATCGGTCAGGATGCCAATCTCTCCGTCGTACGCCGGCGCGACCACCGAATCCGTCTCTCCCTCGAAGAGCACAGCCTCGGGAGAGATCACCGATACCTTGAGCATCGGCTACGCGTTCGAGAGACGCTGCGCCGTCTCGACCACGCCGTCGATGGCGCCCTGCATGAAGAACGCCTGCTCGGGGTACTGGTCGAACTCGCCAGCCACGAGCCGCTCGAACGACGAGATCGTCTCCTCGATCTTCACGTACTGGCCCGGGTAGCCGGTGAACTGCTCCGCGACTGCGAAAGGCTGCGACATGAAGCGCTGAATGCGTCGCGCGCGTCCTACGACAAGCTTGTCGTCCTCAGACAGCTCGTCCATTCCCAGAATCGCGATGATGTCCTGCAGTTCCTTGTACCGCTGGAGGATGCGCTGGACATCGGTCGCTACCTTATAGTGGCGCTCGCCGATGAACTGCGCGTCCAGGATTCGTGACGACGACGCGAGCGGATCGACCGCCGGATAAATGCCGAGCTCCGTGATCGCACGCGACAACACGACCGTCGCGTCGAGGTGCGCAAAGGCCGTGGCCGGCGCGGGATCGGTGATGTCGTCGGCCGGGACGTAGATCGCCTGCACCGACGTGATTGATCCGTTCTTGGTCGAAGTGATCCGCTCCTGCAGATCTCCCATCTCCGTCGCCAACGTCGGCTGATAACCCACCGCGCTCGGCATGCGGCCCAGCAGCGCTGACACTTCGGACCCAGCCTGCGTGAAGCGGAAGATGTTGTCGATGAAGACGAGGACGTCGGCGTTCTCCACGTCGCGGAAGTACTCCGCCACCGTGAGTCCACTCAGTCCCACGCGAAGCCGCGCTCCAGGCGGCTCGTTCATCTGGCCGTAGATGAGAGCCGTCGAGTTAAGAACGCCCGACTCCTTCATCTCGAGGTAGAGATCGTTTCCTTCGCGGGTGCGCTCGCCGACGCCGCAGAAGACCGACTTGCCGCCGTGCCCCTTCTGCACGTTGTTGATCAGCTCCATGATGATGACGGTCTTGCCGACGCCGGCGCCGCCGAAGAGTCCGATCTTTCCACCCTTCACGAACGGAGCGACGAGGTCGATGACCTTGATGCCCGTCTCGAACACTTCGGTCTTGGGCTCGAGGTCCGCGAAGTTCGGCGCCGGACGGTGGATCGGCCACCGCTCGACATCTTCCGGAATCGGCGGACCGTTGTCGACTGGCTGCCCAATGACGTTGAGGATTCTGCCGAGCGCCGCTGCTCCGACCGGCACCATGATCGCCGAGCCGGTGTCTTCGACGTCCATGCCGCGCACGACGGCGTCGGTCGAGGACATCGCGACGGCGCGCACCTGGTTGCGGCCGATGTGCTGCTGCACTTCCACGACGACGTCGATGTCGAGGCCGGCGTCAGTCTTGCCGCGAATACGGAGCGCGTTGTAAAGCTCCGGCAGGTGTTCGGACTCGAACTCTACGTCGAGGACGGGACCGATTACCTGTACGACCCTTCCAAGGTTAACTCGCTTCTTTTCGGATGGGCGCAGCTTCTCGGTGCGGACGGCAGTAGCCATGATTTACCCCTGTAACGCAGCGGCACCGCCGACGATTTCGGCGATCTCCTGCGTGATCTGCGCCTGACGGGCGCGGTTGAATGTGCGGCGTAGAACGTTGAGCATCTCACCCGCATTGTCGGTGGCGTTCTTCATCGCGGTGCGGCGGGCGCCCTGCTCTCCGGCGACAGTTTCGACGAGCGCACGATAGACCGAGTTGCGCACGTATGATGGTAGCAGCTGGGTGAGAATCACTTCGGCCGACGGGAGAAGTATGTAATCCGGTTGCGGACCCTCTCTCGTGGGAGGCGTGACCGGCAGAACTGTGAGCGTCGACGGTGGAGTCGACAGCGCGGACTGGAATTTCGCGTAGACGACGTAGACGGCGTCGATCTCGCCCGAGGCGAAGCGCTCGATCAGCGGGTCTGCGATCTCCGCCGCGTTCTGCGCGGTCGGCCGATCGGTGAGGTCGATGCGACTCGACGCAACCGCGCGACCCACGTAGCGGAAGTAGCCGAGTCCCTTCTTGCCGATCACGTGCACCTCGGGCTCGACGTTCTGTTCCTTGAGCCGGGCGAGGAGGACGCGCGCTTCCTTGAGCAGGTTGGCGTTGAACGCGCCGGCGAGTCCGCGGTTGGTGGTAAGGACGACGACCGCCGCTTTCTTTATCTCAGCCGGCTGTCGAAGCAGCGGAAAACGCTCGGCCAGCTCGGGAGTGTAGAGATTGGCGATGACTTCGGTGAGCGAGTTGGCGTACGGACGCGCGGCTACGACGCGATCCTGCGCGCGCTTCATCTTGGAGGTGGCAACCATCTCCATCGTGCGCGTGATCTTCCGGGTGTTCTCGACGGACTTGATCCGTCCCTTCAGCTCGCGTCCCTTCGCCATTCTCTCTAAGCCTTCGCGGGGCTGAACTTCTGATTGAAGCCCTCGATCGCGCGCCGCAGGTCTGCCTCGTTCTCCTTGGAAAGAACTTTCTCGCTGCGGATGCGCTGCGGCACTTGCGGGAAATCCTTTTCGACAAATTCGAGGAAGCCCTTCTCCCAATCCTTGAGGCGATTCACCGCGATCTGATCGAGGAAGCCGTTGGTGACGGCGTAGATGACCACGACCTGCTGCTCGACCGACATTGGGCGGTACTGCGGTTGCTTCAGGATCTCCACCGTGCGCGCGCCGCGCTCGAGCTGCTTCTTCGTCGCCGCGTCCAGGTCAGAGGCAAACGAGGAGAACGCTTCGAGCTCACGGTACTGGGCGAGGTCGAGGCGCAGTCTTCCGGCGACCGAGCGCATCGCCTTCACCTGCGCTGAGCCGCCGACGCGAGAGACGGAGATTCCGACGTTGACCGCGGGGCGGACGCCGGCGAAGAAGAGGTCTGCTTCGAGGAAGATCTGCCCGTCGGTGATCGAGATCACGTTGGTCGGGATGTACGCCGAGACGTCGCCCGCTTGGGTCTCGATGATCGGAAGCGCGGTCAGAGAGCCACCCGGCTTTTTGATGTTCTTGCCGTCGACGACGGACGCGTCCTCACTCAGCTTAGCCGCTCTCTCGAGCAGCCGCGAGTGGAGATAGAAGACGTCGCCAGGAAATGCTTCGCGGCCCGGCGGACGGCGGAGCACTAGTGAGAGCTGACGGTAAGCGGCGGCCTGCTTCGACAGATCGTCGTAGACGCACAGGGTCGGCATTCCCTCGTCGTACATGAAGTACTCGGCCATCGCACAGCCCGAGTACGGTGCGATGTACTGCATCGGCGCTGGATCGGACGCGCTGGCGACGACGACGATGGTGTACTCCATCGCGCCCGCCTGGCGGAGCTTCTCGACGACGGAGGCGACGGTCGAATTCTTCTGGCCGATCGCCACATAGACGCAGATGACGCCGGTGCCCTTCTGATTGATGATCGTGTCGACGGCGATGGCGGTCTTACCCGTTCCTCTGTCGCCGATGATCAGCTCGCGTTGTCCACGGCCGATTGGGATCATGGAATCGATCGCCTTGATTCCGGTCTGAAGCGGCTCCTTCACCGGCTGACGGACGATGATTCCAGGAGCTTCTGATTCGACCTTGCGCGTGTGCTTGGCGTTGATCGGACCCGCGTCGTCGAGCGGACGGCCAAGAGGATCGACCACTCGTCCGACGAGCTCGTGTCCGACCGGAACTTCGAGCACGCGCGAGGTGCGTCGAACCTCGTCTCCTTCCTTCAGCTGGAGATAATCCCCCAGCACGACGGAGCCGATGTTGTCTTCCTCGAGATTGAGCGCGAGGGCAGTGATCTTCTCACCCGTCTCGGACGAGGTGACCTCGAGCATTTCGCCCGCCATCGCTTTGCCGAGTCCGTAGATGCGGGCGATTCCGTCTTTCACCTCGAGCACGGTTCCGACTTCCTCGACGTCTAGCTCGTGGAGGTCGGCTGCCTGTATCTCGCGGAGGAGTATGTCCTTGATTTCGCCGGGGCGAAGGATGGTTTCAGTGGCCATGTTTTCAGTGCTCTCGAGCCTGGTCTGACCGGGCGAAAAACTGCCCTGCCGGGAGGGTAATTTTAGCTTGTGAAATTTATCACAAGCTCACTTCCGGGGCAACAATAGACCCATTGGAAGACTTGGGCCGTGAAGCCCGCAGCCCCTTGCCGCTCCGCCCATCGCTTTTAGCAGGTAGTCTTCTGTTGTTGTTCTCTCATGTTCGGCTGCGGGTTCTCCCTTGTGCGAACCGATCGATGAGATCGGTCGTTCGGAGTCGAGCCAACGAAGCCGGTCTGGTTCCGAAAATCCTTTGCGCCGTCACTGCCAGGTGGGACGAAGATGCGAAGTCGAGGATGCGCGCAATGTCCCGGATGTCGTGTCCTGGATTCTTGGCGAGCTCCGCCGCCGCGATCAGCCGCACCAGATCGATTACGCGCTTCAGATTCGGCGCGCCCGGCTTGGCGAAATTCCGGCTCAAATGCTCTCGGCTGAGGCCGACCGCCTTCGCGAGATGCTTGGTCGTCACGGGCAGGCCCGAATGAGCGACGATCACTTCCCATGCGCTGCGCTGCAGTGGCGTCGTGAGTCCGAGGGCGTGAGGAGGATCTCTGAGGGCGTGGCGGAAGCGCGTTGAAAATGCGTGCGGCGTTACGAGATCGCGCGCCGCATTGTCGTCGATGCCGTCGACGATAAAGTCGACGAACCCGAGCGAGGCGCAGCGCGCGGCGGCGGGAGTATCCGTTGGCCGAAGCGGCATAATCGCGAAGAACGGCGTGCTCGGGAATTCGGCTGCAAATGCGGCGGCCTTCCAGATGTCCTCCTCGGGCGCTCCGAGATCGACGAGCGCTGCGTCGACGAGCGTTCTGCGGAATACTGCTTCGAGCTCCTCGGCGGAGCGCGTCGAGATGATCTTCCACTTCCGTCTGGGAAATGCCCCGCGCACGAGAGCGCGAGCGCGCTCCCGTTCGAGATGAACGACGAGCGATGGCAACGTCGAGGCGTCCGCGGAGGAAGTCACGTCAGACTCCCGCTTCCACTGTGTCCAGGTCCGGTTTGCCCTCGATGAACTGCCGAACGAGGGGATCCCTCGTGTGCTGTATCTCGTCGACGGTACCCACCTGTCGAACCTTTCCCTCGTACAGCATCGCTATCCGGGATCCGACCGTGTAAGCGCTCCGCATGTCGTGCGTAACGACGATGCTGGTGACGCCGAGCTTTTCTCTCATCCGGATCATGAGCTGATCGATGATCGCGCTGGTGACCGGGTCGAGTCCCGTGGTCGGCTCGTCGTAGAGGATGTACTTCGGCTGCCGAGCGATGGCTCGCGCGATCCCGACGCGCTTGCGCATTCCGCCCGAGAGCTCGGCGGGGAACTTGGATTCGACGCCCGGCAGATCGACGAGCTCGAGAGCTTCGCCGACGCGCTTCATGATGTCGGGCTCGCTGAGCCGGCCTTCCTTGCGCAGACCCATCGCGACGTTGTCGCCGATGCTGAGCGAATCGAACAGCGCAGCGAACTGGAACACGTAGCCGATGTGAGATCGGAGCTCGTACAGCTCCTCGCGCGGGAGGTTCGGGACTTCCTTTCCATCGACCCAGACGGTTCCCCGATCCGGCTCGAGCAATCCGACGATGTGCTTGATCGCGACCGATTTGCCCGTCCCCGAATAGCCGATGAGGGCCATGGTCTCGCCCTCGTTGACCTCGAGGGAAAAACCTTCGAGGACCTTTTTGGGGCCGAAGGATTTGTGGACGTCGATCAGCTTTATCATATCACAAAAGTGAAGTTAAGCTCCTGAAGGAAAAGGGCTAGGTTGCTGACAACTGTCAACTGAGAACTGCGCTGCCGCCCGCTGTTAGCCAAAGGCGCTGTCCGCTACTCGCTGCAAGCGACGGGACAGATCGAGGTCAGGACAGGAAAGCAAAAGCGTTTTCTCGCAAGGCAACGATGCGGCGAGAATCGACGAGCCGATGCATGCTGCTGGATGAGTGATTTCAAGAGACTGCGTGTGTGGCGGAAGGCGCACGCGTTGGCTCTAAACGTTGATCGAGTAGCGGGACGCATCCGAGGGAGGGATTACGCATCCCTCCGCAGTCAAATGATCCGGTCCGCGATGTCGATTCCCGCCAACATAGTCGAAGGACGTACGCAGAAGAGCGAGCGCGATTTCGGACGATTTCTCGGCTACGCGATTGGCTCGACGTCGGAGCTCGAGTACCACCTGATCGTAGCACGAGACATCAAAGCAATCACAGAGTCCGACTTTCTCGCGCTTCTCAGCCAGGTAATTGAAGTGAGGAAAATGCTGCATGGACTCATAAGCACACTTTCGGCCGCCAAGCCCTCCAACGCCAAGCGGTCTGTCCCGTCGTAGGCAGCTAGTAGCGAACAGCGCTTCAGCTGCCAGCGGGCGGCAGCGCGGTTCTCAGTTGCGTTTGAAGTAAAAAAAAGAGGACGAGCACATGCTCGTCCTCTTTCCCAATTCTCGGAAGGAACCTTAAGCGGCGAACGATCCCAACGCGCGCCCGACGTCTCCTTCACGGAGCCGCTTCAAAGCGCGGTCACGAAGCTGTCGAACGCGCTCACGAGTCACACCGAGAAGCGATCCAATCTCTTCCAGAGTGTGCTCCCGCCCACC
>JBBQWD010000080.1:0-7377 GCA_038210945.1 Gemmatimonadales bacterium | reverse complement strand
ACGGACATGAGCCGCAATGATTCCTTTTCGGCCTCGAGCTCCGCGGTGCGAAGCGCCACTTCTTCGCGAATCAGCATGTCGAGCCGACGCGACTCAATGAGCTCCGTTCTCTTGAGGAGAGCACGATCAACCGCTTGCTGGAGGTCCACGAGCTCCACCGGCTTCATCAGATAGTCCGACGCGCCCGCTGACAGAACCTCGGTCGCGGTTGCGGCATCATTAACCGCGGTCAGCATGATGATGGCGATGTCCTGGTCTCTCTCTCGCGCCAGAGGAACGAGCTGAACTCCAGTCATTCCCGGCATGCGAACGTCGCAGAGCATCAGCGAGAAGGCTCCTTTCTCGAGAACCTGCATCGCCTGTTCGCCAGAACCGGCAATCTCGACCTCGTATCCGCGGGAGCGAAGAAATTTGCGCAACGCGAGGCGGATGGTCTCTTCGTCGTCGACGATCAGGATCCGAGTCACTTCTTCGCCTCGCGGTATAGCGGGAACACGACGGTAAACGTCGTGCCGACATTCGGAGTGCTTTCCACCGAGATCGTTCCCTCGTGTGCCTGGATGATGCCGTAGCTCACGCTGAGTCCGAGTCCGGTTCCTTCGCCCGGCGGCTTGGTGGTAAAAAACGGCTCGAATACACGCTCGCTGACGGCCGGAGACATGCCGTGCCCAGTATCCGAGACCATGATGTGCACCGCTCGCTGCTTTCGCTGAGTGCTTATCGACAGATGCCGCACTTGAGTGGTCTGCATGGCGGCCTCCGCGTTGACGAGAAGATTGAGCAGAACCTGCTGAAGCTTCTGTTCGTCGCCGCGAACCCGCGGATTCGATTCATCGAGCTTCATGTGAACTTCGATTCCGCTCGATCGTGACGCGAGCGCGCGGAGTCGCACCGTGTGCTTGACGATCGTATTGACGTCGACGGGAACATCGCGTGCGTCAGTCTTGCGCGCGAAGAGCAGCAAATCGCGAATCACACCAATCGCTCGGTCGGCCTCGCGCTTGATCAGACTCACCGATTCGAACTGCTCGCCCTGCAGCTTGTCCTCGAGCAGCAGCTGAGCGAAGGTCGATATTCCAGTGAGCGGGTTATTCAGCTCGTGAGCCACGCCGGCAACCAGCTCACCGATTGCCGCGAGCTTTTCCGTTCGACCAAGGTGGTCGGCGACCTTTCGTTCCTCCGTGAGGTTTCTGACACCGATGACCAATCCGACGATGTTTTCGCCCCCATCCCGGATCTGACTGAGTGTCACCGCCGCCGGAAACTCAGTCCCGTCTTTTCTGCGGTGCACGTGCTCGCCGATCCAGAGCGCTTTATCCTGTGGAACGGCAGGGATCGTCTGGCGGCGGGGCAGCTCGGCGGACGCAACGACGAAATCATCGACGGAGAGACCGGCAATCTCCGTCGCCTCGTAGCCGTACTCCTTGATCGCCGCGCTGTTGGCGTATTGCACCTTGGCGTCGACGCCAAGAATGAGCACCGGCTGGTCCATCGTGGCCAGCGCGGCAGCGAGCGTTCGTTCGCGCGTGTGGGTTCGCTGCTCGTCTTCGCTCAAGATGAGAACATCGATGGCAAGGGCGATCGCCGGCGCGAGCCGCAACAGCGCGTCAACGTGTGGGCCGGTCTGTAGCTGCGCGGTCTCCGATGTGACGACGAGGACTCCCAGACGGCGATCGCTCGCGACGAGCGGGATCGTGATTGCCGGCTCGGCGGGAACGTGCTCCGGGTTGTGGGCTATCTCTCGAAGATTTTCAACGAAGGTCGGCTCTTCATTCTTCCACGCCGCCCGGACGGAGCTCCGCTCGACCGGAGCAACGATGCCCCTCATTTGCTCACAGGTGCCGCACGCTGCAACACAGACGAGAGAATGTCCATCGCGGGAGATCACGCCGATCGCTTTTCCGCTCGATGGAACGACCTCGTCCAGGATTTTCAGAATGTTCTGACTCGCCTCGGCAACCGTCACTTTGTGGAGAGCAAGTCGAGCGATGTCGGCGGCGGCCACGGTCTGCCTCTGCTCGCTTCGCTGCGCGTCGAACAGTCGCGCGTTCTCGATTGCGACTGCCGCCTGACGCGCGATCAGCATGATTAGATCGAGGTCGTGCGCGTCGTACGCATCGGTTTTGTACGACAGGACCTGCATGACACCGACTGTCCGGTCGCGGTAGGTGAGCGGCGCCGTTATCTCGCTCTGCACTTCACGCTTGGCTGCTACCTGGAAGATCGTGCCCTTCCACCAGCGCTCAGGTTTCGACGAGATGAGCGGCACGCCGGTCTGGAAGACCTTGGCGATTGTCTCCGTTCCGTTTGGGAAATCGTGGACGCTCTCGCCCTGACGCTCTTCGGAATCGACCACGATGCACGCGGCGTTGAACTTCTCGCACACGGGGTCGGCGATCATCAGCGCGAAACACGGTGCGTCAACCACGGAGGCTACGGCCTTGTAGATCTCGCCATATGCTTCGTCAAGAGAAATCGTAGCGGAGATGGCCTGCTGAACCGTCGCAACCGCAGCAAACCGCGCGGCACGACGCTGGAGCTCCTCGATGAGCTCAGTCGTCAATGAACTCCACCGTCACGGGACGCGTGATGACGCCTGATTTGACGCCTTCGTCGAGGAAGAGCCTGATCGCCTCGCGGCCTCGATCGCCGTAGTCGAGCGTCCAATCGTTGACGTACATCCCGACAAACGTGTCGGCCTTGCTTCGATCCAGACCGCGCGCGAAACGCATCGCGTGGTCGAGCGCATTCTTCCTGTGATCGAGGCCGTACGCGATGCTCTCGCGGAGATGTCGCGACACTTTCTTCTGAACATCACGCGGCATGTCCTTCCGGATGACGTTGCCGCCGAGGGGTAGAGGAAGCCCGGTCTTCTCCAGCCACCACGCGCCCATGTCGGCGATGAGCTGCAGGCCGTCGTCCTTGTAGGTGAGCTGGCCTTCGTGGATCAGCAATCCAGCGTCGACGTCGCCGGCGATCACCGCCTGGTCGATCTGGTCGAATGGAACCACGACGGGAACGAAGTCAGGCTGGAAGAGCCTGAGAGCGAGGTATGCGCTCGTCATCATTCCCGGGATCGCGATGCGCTTCCCCACCGTGTCATCGCGCGTCATCGGCTTCTTCGCGACGAGCATTGGTCCGTAGCCATCGCCCATCGATGCGCCGTGAGGGAGCAGCGCGTAGCGATCGGAGAGATATGCATACGCGTGGATCGAGACCGCAGTCACATCGAGCTCGCCGCGCATCGCGCGGCCGTTCAGCGTCTCGATGTCCTGAAGCTCGTGGACGTAGCTCAGGCCCTGGGTGTCGATCTGTCCGTCAGCGAGCGCGTAGAACATGAACGCGTCATCGGAATCCGGGCTGTGGGCGAGATGAATCGTGCTCGGTGAGGTCATGATTTTATTCCCAGACTCTTTCTCGCCTGCTGCAAGGCGTTGGTGATGTCGTCCTGGTGTCGCACGTATTCCTCGCGCTTCTTGGCGGATTCAGCTTTCTCCGCGGCGAGGAGCCTTCGTTCGTAGGAGTGGAGCTGCACTGTGTCGCCAGCGAGCGTTGCGAGCCGGGCCTCGAGTATCAGCCCGAGAAGATGGTTCGGATTCTCGCGCAGAATGCTGTCCGCCTGCGCCTTGGCGAGCGGGATCGCTCCAGCGACCTCGCCGATACGACCCATGTCGTAGCGCTGGTCGGCGTTCATTGGCGAGAGCATCTGATAGGCGGTCAACGCCATCGGGGCGAAGAATTGCACGCTGTCGATTTTTCCCTGACTGGCGAGCAGCATCACCCGGTTGTATAGGCGATCGGCGCGCTCCTGGGGTGATAAGCTCGATATGTCCGGAGCACGCATGGCGGCCGGTTGCTCATCCGCGCTCGGAGCCCGGTCATCGAGCCCAGCCTGTGGTAGAGCATTTTGGGAGCCGTCAATCGTGCTTCCCCGTCGCGCGTTGAAGCCACGCCCCGCGGCCATCGCGAACAGCGCGAGGAATGCGAGAGCGGCAACGATCCAGGGGAGCGAATTGGTTCTGGGCTCGAGAACGGTGGCGCCCCCAGATCCTACACCCGCGCCGCAGCGGTGACAGAATTTTGCGCCGGGACTGAGATCGGCGGAGCACGATGCACAAGTGGCTCCCGCCAGCGGGGCGCCACAACTCGCGCAGTAGCGGCCATTAGCCTGCGCGCCGCAGGATGGACAGGTGGTGGTCTGGTCGGGCGAAGCAGAAGGGGACGGCATGGGCTGAAATTAGTCAGACGCCGTCCCCTATGCATCGCGATAAATCAGGGATCAAACTGCAAATGAAGACTACCTGCCAGGGGCTTTGGGCAGGGCGGCTAGGGGCTGAGGGCTCAGACTGGGAAGAGCATCTCCCTGTACTTGGGCAGTGGCCAGCAGTCGTCAGCCACAGAGAGTTCGAGCGCGTCGCACACCTTCCTCACTTCGGCCATCGTGTCCGCTCCCTCCGATGTGAGCAAATCGGCCTGTCCCGCCGGGTCTTCGTGCATGGACTCGGCGCGAGCGATGACGTCGCTCATATCCTCTTTGTATTCCTGGAGCTCCTGCACGAGCTCGCCGACCTGATTGGCGGTCGTCACCTGCGGGATCACGGCGATGCCCGCCGACTTCGACTGCGAGGCGGCATCGGAGAGCTGACTGAGATAACTGAAGGCCGCCGGGATCACCATCGTATCCACCATCTCGCGCATGGTATGGAGCTCGATGAGCATGTCTTTCACGTAGCGCTCGACGCGAACGTGATAACGCGATTCGAGCTCCTCCTTGGTGAGGACTCCGAGCTTGGTGAGCAACGCGCGCGACTGCTTGGATACCAGCTCCTTCAAGGCTTCCGGTGTGCGGCGAAGATTCGGCAGTCCCCGCTTCTTCGCCTCCTTGACCCATTCCTCGGAGTAGTTGTTTCCCTCGAAGCGAACCGCCGCCGTCTCCTTGAATACTTCCCCGACGACCTTGAGCACGGCATCATCGACCGACTTGTTCTTCTTGAGAGTTGCCTTCAACGAATCAGTGATTTCGCCGATCGCGTCCGCGACCGCCGTGTTGAGCAGCGCAACTGGGAACGCGATCGACGCCGATGATCCAACCGCGCGGAACTCGAACTTCTGGCCGGTGAAAGCGAACGGCGATGTGCGGTTGCGGTCGGTGTTATCGCGCTGAACTTCCGGAAGCTTGGCCACTCCGAGCTTGATCATTTGCTGCTCAGCGGACGCCGAGCCCTTTCCGGAGGCGATCTCTTCGATCATGCCCGTGAGCATGTCGCCCATGAATACGGATATGATGGCGGGCGGCGCTTCATTGGCGCCGAGTCGGTGCTCGTTGCCCGATGACGCGATACCCGCGCGGAGAAGTCCGGAGTGTTTATGGACTGCCTTGAGAACTGCCGCGAGAAATACCAGAAAGCGAATGTTCTGATGCGGAGTCTTTCCCGGCTTGAGGAGGTTCAAGCCGTCGAGATCCGATGAGTCGGCGATGACGGACATCGACCAGTTGCAGTGCTTTCCGGATCCGTTGATCCCGGCGAATGGCTTCTCGTGGAGTACCGCTTGGAGACCGTGTCTGAGGGCGACGCGCCGCAGCGTCGCCATGACGAGCATGTTGTGATCGACGGCGAGATCAGTCTCCTCGAAGTAAGGCGCCATCTCGAACTGACAGGGCGCGACTTCGTTGTGGCGGGTGGTGATGGGTACTCCGAGCTTGTAGAGCTCGAACTCCGCTTCGGCAATGCAGCCCTGAATCCGCTCTGGAATTCCGCCGAAGTAGTGGTCTTCGAGCTGCTGCCCGCGCGGTGGAGGAGCGCCGATGAGGGTGCGTCCGCCCATCACGAGATCGGGGCGCATCGAGAAGTGCGCGCGATCGATGAGGAAATATTCCTGCTCGGGGCCGAGTGTGGTGAAAACACGCTGGACTCCCTTGTCACCGAGGAGCTCCAGAAGCTCGATTGATTTCTGGGAGAGAACATCAGAGCTGCGAAGCAGCGGAGTCATCTCGTCCAGCGCTTCGCCATTGTAGCCGATGAAGACCGATGGAATGCAGAGAGTGCGAGCGCCGGTGGACTCGACGATGAAAACCGGGCTCGCCGGATTCCACGCCGTGTAGCCTCGCGCTTCCCATGTTGCCCTAAGCCCGCCCGAGGGAAAACTCGACGCGTCGGGCTCGCTCTGAATCAGCTGGTCGCCGGTGAAAGATTCCATCGGCTGGCGATCGTCATCGAATGCGAAGAATGCGTCGTGCTTCTCCGCCGTGAGACCGGTCTGCGGCTGGAACCAGTGCGTGAAGTGGGTCACGCCGCGAGTGATTGCCCACTCCTTGATGACTTGCGCGACAACCGGAGCGATGGCCCGATCGAGCTTTTTGCCGTGCCGAATGGATGCCGCGAGGCTGGCGAAGACCTCACGGGGAAGCTTATCCCGCAGCTGCCTCACTCCCAGGATATTGACGCCGAAGTACTGGGAGGTCGGTCCAGGTACTCCGTCCTCGTTGAAGCCCGGCGCTACGCGCGGCTCGCGGTGGGTGATCTCATTCAGTAGAGCTTTACGCGGGGTAATGCTTGCGGCTGTCATGGGAGTCTGTGCTTAATGGTTGTAGGGTCACAACTGCACAAAATGCACAATTGATTGGTCAAATTGCCTATTTCTGAGAGTTTATGCAAGGAATGCGCTCACCTTCGTGCATAAATTGCAAAAATCTCTCGGTTGGGCTACGTTCCCCTCATGCCGCGACATCGCTCCCAGATTCCCGATACCTCAGGCGCAACCGCGCAGGACATCCTGGAGCTCGCCACGACCAACAACGTCCGCTTTCTTAGACTGCAATTCACGGACATCCTTGGCATAAACAAGAACGTCGAGGTTCCAGCTTCGCAATTCGAGAAGGCGCTGGCAGGGGATCTTATGTTCGACGGCTCCTCGATCGAAGGATTCGTTCGGATCGAAGAGTCCGACATGTTGCTCGCGCCGGACTTCAGCACCTTCCAGATATTTCCCTGGAGTGACGAGAAGAGCCGTGTCGCGAGGCTGATCTGCGACATCAACACCACCGACGGAAAACCGTTCGCTGGAGATCCGCGCGGAGTTCTCAAGAAGCTGATCGCTCGAGCGGCCAAGCTCGGATACACGATGAACGCGGGCATGGAAGCCGAATTCTTCATGTTCAAGCCGGGCCCGGATGAAGCGCCTTCGACGATCACGCACGATGTCGGATCGTACTTCGATCTCGCGCCCGCCGATCTCGGCGAAGATGCGCGGCGCGCGATCGTCGATGTCCTGGAGCGCATGGGGTTCGAGGTGGAGGCAGCGCACCACGAAGTCGCGCACGGACAGCACGAGATCGATTTCCGTTACGCGGAAGCGCTCAAGACCGCGGACAACATC
>JBBQWD010000079.1:0-7410 GCA_038210945.1 Gemmatimonadales bacterium | reverse complement strand
TCCCGAGAACGCGTTTCTCGTCTGCACCTTCTGGTACATCGAAGCGCTTGCGGCAATGGGTGGTCCCCGACGCGAACAGGCGCGCACGCTGTTCGAGAAAGTTCTCTCCGCCCGCAACCGGCACGGCCTCCTCGCGGAGGATCTGGATCCCAGCACGTTGGAGCAGTGGGGCAATTTTCCGCAGACTTACAGCATGGCGGGGATCATCGATTGCGCTACCGCACTCGCAACTGGCAACGGGGACACTTAGAGGGGATGCAAGTAGAAAGTAGACAGTTGGTTAGTGGTCAGTTGTTAGTGGTTGTCAGTGAAGCGCCTCCCACTCACAACCACTGACCAACTAACAACTCAGTACTGTCCACTCAAAACTTGCATCCCCTCAGCCCAACCCGGAACTCTCTACCTGAACACGATCCAGAGCGCCCCGATGACGGCCGCTAGCAACACCGACAGCCAGATCTCGAACGTTCTCTCTCGTGGTGCCACTTTCAGTGCGTCCGATGGCGCGACGGTTTGTAGTGTGAGGTCCGCAACGCGTTCCGCTGCTGGTGGTGGTGTCATGAAGCTCACGACGATTAGGATCGCGCTGCACAGCAGGAAAAGGAGCGCAGCGAAGTGGAGAAAGTTGATGCTTGCAAACCAGTACGTCATGGTGCCGGCCGTCAGCTTAGCCTTGCCAAGCTCGAGCAACAGACGCGCAAAACCAAGGACGAAGCCCGACCACAGTGCGGCGAGAGCGCCCTTCCCGTTCAGCCGTGGGCTCAGAAGTCCCAACAGGAAAACGGCCGCGATCGGCGGCGCGATGTACGCCTGCACGCTCTGCAGATAAATGTAGATCTGCGGCGAGACGTACTTCATGAATGGGATCCAGGCGAGCCCCAGGAACACGAGGATCACCGTCGTCACGCGGCCCACGAACACCAGGCGCGCTTCGCTCGCGGCGGGTCTCCACTTACGATATACGTCCCACGTGAGCAGCGTCGAGCACGAGTTGAATGCAGAGGCCAGCGAGCTCATTAGCGCGGCGAGCATTCCCGCCAGCACCAGGCCCTTGAAGCCGATCGGGAGAAGGCGCGTGACAAGTATCGGATAGGCCGAGTCGGCCAATCCACCGCGAACGTCCTGGTACAGCGCGGCGGCGATGATGCCGGGGAGCACGAAGATGAAAACGGGGAGAATCTTGAGATAGCCGGCGAAAATCGTCCCGCGCCGAGCTTCCTGAATGTTTCGCGCCGCGAGCACGCGCTGCACAATGTGTTGGTCGGTACACCAATACCAGATGCCCAGGATCGGCGCTCCGAAGACGACTCCCGTCCACGGGAAGTCCTTGTGATTCGATGGCTTCCACATGGAGAAAAAGTCGGGCGGCACCCTGGCCTGGAGCCCTGACCACCCGCCCACGGCGTGAAGACCAATGAACATCAGCGTTATCGAGCCGACGATCAGAACTACGGCCTGCATGACTTCCGTATAAATGACCGCGCGCAGTCCACCGAAAATCGTGTACAGCCCGGTGATGACGATGAGGATGGCAGCGCTGGTCCAGAAGTCGTATCCCGTCACCGCTCGCATCACGACGCCGCCGGCGAACAACGTGACGCTGATCTTCGTAAGCACGTAGCCGACGATGGACACCCAGGTGAAGTACGAGCGCGCGGCGGGGTTGTAGCGGCGCTCGAGGAACTCCGGCATCGTGTAGACGCCACTTCGCAGGTAGAACGGCACAAACAGCCATCCCAAAAGCAAGAGGATGAAGCTCGCGAGCCACTCGAAGTGGCCGACCGCCAGGCCGCTTGCCGCTCCCGTGCCGGCGAGCCCTACGAGATGCTCACTCCCGATGTTCGATGCGAAGAGGCTCGCTCCGACCGCAAGCCAACCCACATCCCGGCTCGCAAGGAAGTAATCGGAGCTCACGTTTTTTTCTTTACGCGCGGCCCAGTAGGCGATCCCCGACAACAGGAGGAAATACGCCGCGATCACGAGGATGTCGACGATGTTGAGATTGCTCATGGCTTTCAGTCGGTGAGAGAGAAGTGGCCGAGCTCTTTTGCGCTGCGCTCCGCGACGTCTTGAGCGGAGTCCGCCAAGAATCTGAAGCATTTGGGCTGTCCGCGCTACGACCCTCCCATATTGTGACCAGCTTGACAGCGGCTGGAACGATTCCCACATTGGCCATCAAGGCAGCGGAGGGATTAATGGGCAGTGATATCACTCGGCGCGAAGCGCTGCGCCGGTCGGCTTGGCTCCTCGGAAGCACGCTTTCGGCCCCCACCATACTCGGCGTGCTCGCCGGGTGTCGGGCCGACACTTCGATGCAGTGGGTGCCGCGTACTCTCACCCCCCACCAGCACGATATCGTCGAAGCGATCGCCGAGATAATCATCCCCACTACCGAGACGCCCGGCGCCCGCGACGCTGGAGTCGGGAGATTTATTGACGCGATGTTCAACAGCTACTATCCGGCGCCAGACCGCCAGCGTTTCCTCACCGGCATCGACCGCGTCGACGCGCAAGCCAAGCGCTTGCACGGCCGCGCATTCACTGAGCTCTCCACCGACCAGCAGACGGCGATGGTTTTGGACATGGACCGCGCTGCATTCGCCGAGCTGCCCGGGACGGTGGGACAGCCATTCCGCCCCGAGCTGGTCCCTGAGCTCCGCAAGAGTGACGTCGCCGCCGGCGGAGGGGTCGGCGCCAGTCCGGAGGATGCGGCAAATCCTTCGCCCTCCACAGACGATATCGGGCCAAAGAGCTTCTTCCGTATGATGAAGGAGCTCGCTGTCGTCGGCTACTACACATCGGAAGTCGGACAAACGCGCGAGCTGCGTCTGACTCCATGGGGACGCTACCGCGACATTCCATACCAGCCCGGCACCCCCGCCTGGGCCTGATTAGTTCACCGAGCTTCACGAGCGGCGCATGCTCATTCAGCAAAAAGAAGAATACGACGCGATCGTAGTCGGTTCCGGAATCAGCGGCGGTTGGGCCGCGAAGGAGCTGACTGAAAAGGGATTGCGCACGCTCGTTCTCGAGCGCGGACGACCTGTCGAGCATATTAAGGACTACGTGACCGAGCACAAACCGGACTACGCCTTTACCCTGCGTCAGCGGCGGATCACGCCTGACAGTCCGCTGGCGAAGGAGTATCCAGTTCAGGCGCGCACGGGCCAGTTCGTCGAGGCGGCGGTTCATTTCTTCGTCAAGGACACCAAGCATCCGTATCTCGAGGACAAGCCCTTCACCTGGATCCAGGGAGACCAGGTCGGCGGGCGCTCGCTGATCTGGGGGCGGCAGACGTATCGCTGGAGCGACCTCGACTTCGAGGCAAATCTGCGCGATGGGCACGGAGTCGATTGGCCGATCCGCTACAAGGACATCGCGCCGTGGTACAGCTACGTCGAGAAACACGCCGGGGTCAGTGGCGAAAAGCTCGGGCTCGCACACCTGCCCGACGGCGAATTTCAGCATCCAATGGAGCTCAACGCCGGCGAGAAGTGGGTGAAGTCGGGAATCGAACGGGAGTTTCCCGGCCGGCATGTTACCATCGGTAGAGCCGCCGTCCTCACCGAGCCAATCGGCGACAGGCAACCGTGTCATTTCTGCGGACCGTGCTACCGCGGCTGCAGAACCGGTTCGTACTTCTCGAGTCAGTCCTCCACGCTGCCGGCCGCACAAAAGACTGGGAAGCTCACTCTGCGCCCGCACAGCCTGACGCGCGAAGTGATCTACGACGAGAAAACGAACCGGGCGACAGGGGTGCGATTCGTGGACACCCAGACGGGTGAAACGCACGAGGCCTTTGCGAAAGTAGTCTTCCTCTGCGCCTCGACGCTCGGCACGACCCGCATCCTGCTCAACTCGAAGAGCGCGCATTTTCCGAACGGGCTGGGCAACTCGAGCGGTGTCGTGGGCCAGTACCTCATGGATCACCACTTCATAGTGGGAGCCAACGGCGACGTGCCCGGACTCCTCGACCACTACTACGAGGGAAACCGGCCCAACGGGTTTTACATTCCGCGCTTCCGCAATCTCACGAGCTCTGACTCCGACAAGCTCACCTTCGTGCGCGGCTACGGCTATCAGGGCGGAGCCGGGCGCATGAACTGGGGCCGCGGCGCGGCCCAGCCTGGTATCGGTGTGGAGCTGAAAAAGAAACTGCACGACCCGGGTCCGTGGACCGTCGGCATGACGGCATTCGGCGAGTGTCTGCCACGCAAAGAGAATCACGCCTGGCTCGACGCTGCCGAGAAAGACGAATGGGGAATTCCCATTCTGCGCATCGATTGCTCGTGGGGTCCGAACGAGCTGGCCATGCGCGAGGACATGCGCGTGCAGGCGACCGAGATGCTCCTCGCGGCTGGATGCAGCAACGTCGAGAGCTACGACGGAAACAAACCAGGTGGACTGGGCGCCGAACCCGGTTTGGGCATTCACGAGATGGGGACAGCGTGCATGGGACGGGATCCTAAAACGTCGGCCGTCAACGCGAACAACCAGCTCCACGACGTCCCGAATGTATTCGTGACCGACGGCGCCTGCATGGCAAGCTCGGCCTGTCAGAATCCGTCGATTACCTACATGGCGCTGACGGCGCGCGCCGCCCACTTCGCCGTAGGCGAGCTGCAACGGCGCAACCTTTGATCATTCTCCGGTGAAACGGCGGAGATTCCTGGCGGCGGGAGCGGCCGCTGGAGCAGCCGGACTCATTGGCGCGAGGAAAGTGCGCGCCGAGCCGGCACATTTGGTCAAGATGGCGGAGGGCGTCGATCTCGACGCATCTCCCAACGCGATGCGGTACTCGGTCTCGCGCTGGCCCTATCGTCAATTCAGTCTCGACCAACTCTCACAAATGGCGCGCGAGCTCGGACTCGACTCGGTGGAGCTGCTGGAGCCGGACGAGTGGGCGATTCCCCGGAAGTACGGCCTCGTTTGCGCGATGGGATACGCGACAGTGCCTGACCCAAGCACTCGACTGACTCAGGGATTCAATCGCGTTGAGAATCACGCCTGGCTCATTCCCGCCTACGAGCGCGCGATTCCCCTCGCAGCGGCGGCTAAGGTTCCGAACGTCATTTGCTTTTCAGGGAACCGCGCCGGAATGTCTGACGATCAGGGACGCGAGAATTGCGCGCGCGGGTTGGCTCCTCTCATTCCGTTGGCGGAGAAACACGGCGTTACTCTCTGCATGGAGCTTCTCAACTCCAGAATCGATCACCACGACTACCAGTGCGATCACACTGCATGGGGCGTAGCGCTCGCGAAACAGGTCGCATCCGAGCGCTTCAAGCTGCTCTACGACATCTACCACATGCAGATCATGGAAGGTGACGTAATCCGTACGGTGAGGGACAATCACCGATATATTGGTCACTACCATACCGGCGGTGTGCCGGGGCGCCACGAGATCGATTCCTCACAGGAGCTCAACTATCCCGCGGTCATGCGAGCGATCGCCGAGTCTGGATTCAACGGCTACGTCGCACAGGAGTTCGTGCCCACACGCGATCCGCGAGCTTCGCTCGCTGAGGCTGTGCGGCTCTGTCGCGTGTAGCGCGTGAGCGCGGTCCGCCCCCCAGAAAATCCGATCATCACCCCAGCAATGGTCCTGCCTTCGAGGCCGGACTTTGAGGTGCTGGGAGTCTTCAACCCCGCCGTTGCGCGGCACAACGGAGAAGTAGTTCTCCTGCTGCGCATCGCCGAGGCGCCCCGGAAGATGTCGAGTGGGCTCGCGGCCGCGACGATTTTCAATTCGGAGACTGGGCGCATCGAGATCAAGCGGTGGCAAGTCACCGCGAAGGGACCGGATGTGAGCGATCCAAGGCTCGTGGTCGACAACGGCCACACCTGGCTTACGTCGATGTCGCATTTTCGAGTCGCGCGTTCGACTGACGGCATCCACTTCGACGTGGCGGGATTGCCAGCGCTCGTCGCCGGCAACATCTACGAATCGTTCGGCGTCGAAGATCCCCGCATTACCGAGTTGGACGGCACGTACTGGATCACCTATACGGCCGTTTCACACTACGGAATCAGCACAGCGCTGGCGTCGACTACGGATTTCAAGACGTTCGCCAGACACGGAATCATCTTCTCTCCTCCCAATCGCAACGTCACGATTTTCCCCGAGAAGATCGACGGTCGATACGCGGCATTGCACCGGCCGATGCCGGAAGGCCTCGGACAACATTCCATCTGGGCCGCATCGTCCATTGATCTGATGTCCTGGGGCAATCACCGCCTCGTCGCCACGCCGCGGCCGAAGGGCTGGGATGACGTCAAGGTTGGAGGTGGGGCTGTGCCTTTCCGCGTGCACCATGGCCGGGAGGACGGTTGGCTCGCGATCTATCACGGCGTGACGGGCGAACCTCCCACGTACTCGCTGGGTGCGCTCCTCCTCGACAGGCACGATCCCTCTCGGGTGAGAGGTCGTTCGCGCGAGCCGATTCTCACACCGGAAGCTCCATATGAGATCGAAGGATTCTTCGGCAAAGTGGTGTTCACGTGTGGCGCTCTCGTCGACGGCGATCAGGTTCGCGTCTATTACGGCGCTGCTGACGGTGTCACGGCCGTCGCCGACCTGTCGCTAAAGGAGACTCTGGCGGGACTGGGAGAGCCGTGACCTTCGAGCTTGGCGTCAATTACTGGCCGCGGCGAAGCGCGATGTACATGTGGCGCGAGCTCGACATCGGCGAAGTGCGCCAAGAGATGGCGCAAATCGCTGCCATCGGTTTCGACGTCGTCAGGTTGTTCACCCTGGCGCAGGATTTCCTTCCCAGGCCGCTCTGCGTGGCCGGCGACATGATTGCCAACCTGGTGCAGGTCGTCCGCGCGGCGAAGGACGCCGGGCTGAAAATCGTGCCGACGCTCATCGTCATCAACATGAGCGGCAAGTTCTGGTGGCCGGAGTGGATGCTCGATGCTCAGGGCCGGCCCAGTGACCTGTTTGCGGATCCGACGATTCTGCGCACACAGGCGATGCTCGTCGAGACGTGCGCACGCGCTCTTGGCGGGGACGACTCGATACGCGCGTTCGATCTGGCAAACGAGATCGATGATGCCCAGCGGCCTCGCACTAGAGATGCGGGCTGGCTGTGGGCGTCGCTATTGGCGAACACGATAAGACGCGTCGCTCCCGGTACGCCGATTCAGATAGGCGCGCACCTTCCGTCGCTCACGACGCCGAACTACATGCGCGTCGACGATGTCGGCGAGGTCGCGGACGAGGATTTGATGCACGCGTACCCGCTCTACTATCCCGGCGCCCGCTCGTTTCTCGATCCGGAGCTGGTGCCCTTCTCCTGCGCTCTTACCGCCGAGCTCTCGGGGCGCGGTCGTCGTCCGCTGATGCAGGAGTTCGGGCTCTGCACAGCTCCGCGTGGATCTCCCGGACAGACGATCACCGACGATTTC
>JBBQWD010000078.1:0-7421 GCA_038210945.1 Gemmatimonadales bacterium | reverse complement strand
CTTCCCGTCACATATACCTATTTGTCCGGCCAAAACAGCGTAGTTCCGAACGGTGGAACCATTACGTGGACCGATGGCACGATGGTGTTGAACAGCCAGGGCACATTTACCGAGCGCAACAACTACGACTACCAGGACAATTTGGGCGCCTCCGGCAGACAGGCATTCGTCAGTCAGGGAACGTTCACCCTAAACGGGTCGGACTTTACGCTGTCCGCGCCGGCGCAGAATGGCATAGCCGCGCGTTTCGCTCAGGGCTCTCTGGTAGTGAGCAACAACAGCAGGATCAACTATGTCGAGAATAATGGCAATGGGACGACCTCGGCCTATGAGTACATAATGTAGGGTCGTTAACAGCCCGGATCCGACTCGAAAAAGGAGCGCTCTCGTCTGAGCGCTCCTTTTTCGTTATCCTATTGTGCGCGTGCAACCGTTTCCCGTATCACTCCGTAAGGATTCATCATCTTTAGAGGACGGACACAATGGGGATACTCGCCTGGATCGTAGTTGGTCTCGTTGCTGGAGTTCTTGCGTCTCTCGTGATGGGTGGCACCGGATACGGCATTATCGGTGACATCGTCATCGGCATAGTCGGCGCCTTCATCGGTGGCTGGCTCTTCAGCACGCTCGGAATCGCGACGCCGTTTGGTGGAATGGGCGGTACGATATTCGTCGCGTTCATAGGCGCCGTCGTTCTGCTGTTCATTTTGCGCCTCATACGCGGGTCGACGCGAAAAGTCTGAGTGGGATCAGTCGGCCGGCTCCGTGCTCTCGTAGCCGGCCGATTAGTTTCATGTCGATGATTTCGTCGAATCCGAGAGCCGTACAGTGAAAGCGGTCGATGCTCTTCTCGCGGGCCTGGTCGACTACGCCGGGCTGTTTCCGCCATCGAGCGAAGACATGCGCGACGCCCTCGAGAATTACGCGTCCTATCGCGCGAGCGAGGATCGCTCGGCGCTCGGCAGGTTCATCGTACCGGTCTCTCGCTTGAAGGAGCTCGAGACCGCGGGCGGGAGCCTGATGCCACGTGGCCGCGGAGAGGAACCGTGGCGGCTGAGCGTCCTTGTCGCGGGGGATGTTCATGCGGCGGCCAAGGAGATGCTCGGGTTCAACAGTCGTCACCAATCCGGCTCGAGCGAAGGAAACGCGGTGATCGATGTCGCCGAGCTAAAGGCCGGCACCACGGACGAAATTGCGCGGCAGAGCGCCGAGCTTCCGGATTCGTTCACACCGTATTTCGAGATTCCGCTCGCCGGGGATGTTGCTCCGCTCGTGCAAGCGATCGCGCGTGCGGGCGCCCGCGCGAAAGTCAGAACTGGCGGCGTGACTCCCCAAACGATTCCACCGGCGGATGAAGTCATATCATTCATCGCTGCCTGCCGGCGAGAGAGGGTTCAGTTCAAGGCGACTGCCGGTCTGCATCACCCGATCCGGGGGTCGTACAAGCTCACCTACGAGCCTAACAGCCCCGTCGGAACGATGTACGGCTTCCTGAACGTGTTCGTCGCGGCCGCGCTCATTTACTCCGGTGAAAGCAGGGAAGCGGGTATCGCCGCTCTGAAAGAGAGTGATCCTTCCGCTTTTACGTTCGAGGATGATGCGATCGTCTGGCGGGACAAGCGCATCACCGCCGACCAGGTCGCGGCATCGCGCCACGAGTTCGCGATATCGTTCGGCTCCTGCTCATTTCGCGAACCCATCGACGAGCTGGCGCCGCTCAGCCTGGCCCGATCGGATCTCCGGTGAACGAGACACACGATCCGTCCCTCACGTCGTGGATCGAATCGGCCAACTCTCCCGATACGGATTTTCCGATTCAGAATCTTCCCTTTGGAGTGTTCTCGAGGCGTGGAGAGACCGAGCGGCGCGTGGGAGTCGCGATCGGCGACAAGATCGTGGATATCGGCGAGTCACTCAGCGCCAACCTCTGGAGTGGGGAAGCGCGCGACGTAGCCCGTTGGTGCGACCGGCCCTCGCTCAACGAGTTGATGCAGGCGCCCGCCGATTCGCTCTCGAAGTTTCGCGCGCGCCTGAGCCAGCTGCTGGCCGGCATGCCCGGCGATGAGGGCGCGATAAATCCGCTGCCGCCGGGCGCGCTGGTCCAAATGTCCGACGCGAGAATGCATCCCCCCGCGGAAATCGGCGATTACACAGACTTCTATGCTTCGATCTACCACGCGACGAACGTCGGCAAAATGTTCCGTCCCGATAGTCCGTTGTTGCCGAATTACAAATACGTACCGATCGGCTACCACGGACGTGCATCGTCGATCGTACTCAGCGGCAGTGACGTCACCCGCCCCGACGGGCAGGCTCTTGCCCCAGGGTCCGACACTCCGACTTTCGGTTCTTCACAGATGCTCGACTACGAGGCGGAGGTCGGGTTCTTCGTTGGAAAGGGCAACGAGCTTGGAAAGCCGATCGCCATCGACGAAGCGGAAGAGCATCTGTTCGGAGTCTGCCTGGTGAACGATTGGTCCGCGCGGGACATCCAGTCGTGGGAGTATCAGCCACTCGGGCCGTTTCTGTCCAAGAACTTTGCGACGAGCATCTCGCCGTGGATCGTGACTTGGGAAGCGCTGGAGCCGTATCGGATTCCATCGTTCTTCCGGCCACCCGGCGATCCGAAGCCGCTACCGTACCTGTTGTCGAAAACGAATGAGGAGGCGGGAGGAATCGATCTCGTCATCGAGGTTTACATTCGGTCGATGATGATGCGGGAGAGTCACCTGCGCCCTTCGCGGTTGAGCGCGGCGTCACTCGCGGACATGTACTGGACGCCCGCGCAAATGCTGACGCACCACGCGAGCAGCGGCTGCAACCTTCGAACCGGCGATCTCTTCGCCAGCGGGACGGTCTCTGGACCGGACGCCGGTTCTCAGGGCTGCCTGCTCGAGCTCACCCGGAGAGGCGCCGAGCCGCTTGTTCTGCCGACGGGCGAGGAGCGAAAGTTCCTGCATGACGGGGACGAGATCATCATGCGCGGCTACCTGCGCCGCGAGGGTGCGGCCCGCATTGGGCTCGGCGAGTGCTCGGGCCTTATTGTCGCAACTCCCAAGCGTTAACACTCACCACAACTGATGTCGATGTCGAAGAACGGGCGCGAGCCCCTATATGTCGTTCGCAATTCGGGGATCCACGGACGCGGCGTATTTGCGACGCGCTATATCAGGAAGGGAACGCGCATCGTGGAGTACACCGGCGAACGGATCACCAACAAGGAATCCGACCGTCGCTACGACGACACGAGAATGAAGCGCCACCACACGTTCCTGTTTACCCTCGACAGCAAGACCGTGATCGACGGCGCGATCGATAAGGGCGGCGGAGATGCGAGCTACATCAATCACTCCTGCGAGCCCAATTGCGAGGCCGTAATAACCGGGAAGCGGATCTTCATTCACGCGCTCTATGGAATCCATTCGGGGACCGAGCTCGCCTACGACTATCAGTACGAGCGCACGGGCGAGAACGACGCGGAGCTGGAGAAGTTCTACTTCTGCAAGTGCGGCGCGCCGAGCTGTCGCGGAAGCATCATGAAGCCCGGGAAGAAAAAGCGTTCGCGTGCCCGATCGCGTAAGTAGCTCGGGGGCTGGACTTCCCCCGCCCGCGGGTTTGATTCCTCGACTGAACTCTTTTCGGAGTACTGAATGCGTCTCGTCTTGCGCGCGCTTGCGCTCACTTTCACCATCGCGATCCCGGCAGCGGCACAGCAGTCGGCCGTTCCAATCCAAACCACACCGCTCGACCCGGCAAACCTCGACCGGTCGGTGTCGGCCTGCACCGACTTCTACCAGTTCGCCAACGGCGGGTGGGTAAAGCGCAACCCCGTTCCTGCTGCCTATTCGCGCTGGGGTAGCTTCGACCAGCTCGCGGAAAACAACCAGAGCAATCTCCTCACGATTCTCCGCAGCGCCGCGGCGAGTGGTAACTCACAGGCCAGCGAAGATCTGCGGAAGCTCGGCGTCTACTACTCGTCCTGCATGGATTCCGTCGGGGCGGAGCGCGCCGGAGTGCAGCCCATCACTCCAGAGCTCGCTCGCATCTCAGCGATACGAAATCGTCGCCAGCTCGAGGCTGAAGTCGCCCGCCTCCACTCGCAGGGCGTGCCAGTGCTCTTCGGCTTCGGCGCGGGACAGGATGCGAAGAACAGTACCTCCGTCATCGCCGGCGTAAATCAGGGTGGACTTTCGCTCCCAGATCGCGACTACTATCTGAACACGGAAAAGCGCTACGCCGACATCCGTGCCAACTACACCGACCACCTTTCCCGCACGTTCCAGCTGCTCGGGGAGAACCCAGCCGACGCGGCCGCGGATGCGCAAAAGGTCGTCGCCATCGAGACCGGACTCGCCAAACCTGCGATGACACGTGTCCAGATGCGCGATCCGAACGCCAACTACCACAGGATGACGGCGGCGGAGCTGGCGCAGCTCACCCCCGGATTCGACTGGCCGACCTTCTTCACGGGTGAAGGCAGAAGCGACATCCCGACCATCAACGTTCAGAATCCCGTGTTCATGCGTTCGGTCGACAGCATGCTGACGTCGGCCCCGCTCGATGCCTGGAAGGCGTACCTCCGCTGGAAGGTCGCGGATGCCGCCGCGCCGAGTCTCAGCTCGGCCTTCGTCAATGAGGATTTCCGCTTCTCCAGCACGCTTAGCGGTGCGAAGGAGATGCTGCCGCGCGACAAGCGCTGCGCGCGCGCTACCGACAACGGACTGAGAGACGCGCTCGGCCAGGCGTACGTTGCCCAGTACTTCACGCCTGACGCCAAACAGCGCGCGCTCGAAATGGTGAGGAATCTGGAATCGGTCTTTCACGACCGTCTCCAGACGCTCGGATGGATGAGCGACACCACCAAGACCCAGGCGACTGGTAAACTCGCCTCTTTCACCAACAAGATCGGGTATCCGGACAAATGGCGGGATTATTCGACTCTGACCATCAAGCCGGGACCGTTCCTGAACAATCAGATTGCGGTGCGCCAATACGAGCGCCGGCGCGGACTGGCAAAGATCGGCCAACCGGTGGATCGAACCGACTGGGGAATGACGCCTCCGACCGTCAACGCGTACTACAACCCCCAGATGAACGAGATCGTTTTTCCGGCGGGCATCATGCAGCCTCCGTTTTTCGATCCAAAAGCTGACGACGCCGTCAACTACGGCGGCATGGGCTCAGTGATCGGACACGAGATGACGCATGGGTTCGACGATCAGGGCTCGCAGTTCGACGCTCAGGGAAACCTGCGCAACTGGTGGGGCGCTTCCGACCTCGAGAAATTCAAGCGCGGCACCGGACTCGTCTCGTCGCAGTTCGACGCTTACACAGTGCTCGACAGCGTGCACGTCAACGGCAAGCTCACGCTTGGCGAGAACCTGGCTGACCTTGGCGGACTCTCGATCGCCTACGCGGCGCTCGAGAAGGCGTTGGCCGAGAAGGGAAGACCGGCGCTCATCGACGGCTTCACACCCGAACAGCGCTTCTTCCTGGCGTGGGCGCAGATCTGGAGACAGAACATCACTCCGGAAGCACAACGCGTGCGCATAAACACCGATCCCCACTCGCCTGGACAGTGGAGGGCGAATGGCCCGGTGTCGAACATGCCGGAATTTGCCAAAGCGTTTGGCTGCAAGCCGGGCGATCCGATGGTCAGGCCGGATTCAGTGAGGCCAGTCATCTGGTAGGCACCATCGACTAACTTGCAGCATGATCGCCAGGGGCTTCTTCTATCGCGAAACCGAAGGAATTCGTGTCACGGTTCGACCCGTTTACCTTCGCGATCACTCGGAGCCCTCTCAGAGCCACTACGTGTTCGCGTACTTCGTGCGCATCGAAAACGTCGGGGCTCTGGCGGCGCAGCTCCTCACGCGGCGGTGGTTGATTCATGATTCATTCGGCGACGGTGTCGATACCGAAGTGATCGGCGAGGGCGTCGTCGGCGAGCAGCCGACTATTGCCCCCGGCGCCATCCACGAGTACCAGAGCTTCTGCATTCTGAAGTCAGGCGAAGGCTGGATGGAGGGCCACTACGGCTTCCTGCGCCCGGACGGAACGTCATTCGAGGCTGCGATCCCGCGCTTCATACTGAGCGCGAGCGAATCGACCAGCCTGCCATCGTAATCCGCGCACGACAGTTGCTTCGGTACCGGCCGTGAGCCGCATTTACGACATCTCGGTGCCGATCCGCTCGGGCGGACTTGCTTATCCGGGAAATCCCGAGATCGACATCACGCTTCAGCAGGCGGTAGCGAAGGGCGCTGGCGCCAATGTCTCGGCGATACGATTCGGATCGCACACCGGAACTCACGCCGACGCGGCGCGCCACTTCTTCGATGATGGCCAGCCGGTCGACGCGATCCCGCTGGAACGGCTGATCGGCCCAGCATTGCTCTTGAGCTTTGCCGACGACGTTCGCGCGATTGGCGCCGCCGACCTCGAGGCACACGATCTCAAAGGCCACAAGCGAATCCTGCTGCGGACGCGAAACTCCGCGCTCCTTTCGCGGAAAGAGTTCGTGCCCGACTACACCTATCTCGCCCCCGACGGCGCCCAGTATCTCGTCGACAAGGGCGTCGAGGTCGTCGGCATCGATTATCTCTCGATCGAGCAGTTCCACTCCGGTCATCACAAGACGCACCGGACCTTGCTCGCCAAATCCGTCGTGATACTCGAGGGCCTCGACCTCTCGATCCCGCCTCCGGGAGAGTATCAGCTCATCTGCCTGCCGCTCCGGATCGAGGGCTGCGACGGCGCACCGGCGCGCGCGGTGCTGATTGCATGACGGAAATCCGCCACATCTTCTTCGACATCGGCGGCGTCCTCGGCTCGAACGGGTGGGATCGCGAGCAGCGAAACGAGGCGGTGGAAAAATTCGGTCTGAACGCTGACGATTTTCAGTGGCGGCACGAGGAAGTGACCGGAGAGTGGGAAGAAGGCAGGATCACGATCGAGGAGTACCTCGACATCGCCGTGTTTTACAAGCAGCGAGACTTTTCGCGTCAGGAGTTCATCGACTTCATGTACTCGCGGAGTATTCCGGATGAAGCCACGATCCAGCTTGCCAGACTGCTGTCTCGGCAGCCCGGTTATACACTGATGACGCTCAACAACGAGTCCGAGGAGCTCAATCGACATCGCATTGAGAAATTCGGAATCTCGCCCATCTTCGAGGCATTCCTCTCGTCCTGCTGGCTTGGCGTTCGCAAGCCGATACGCCGGTTCTACTACCGCGCGCTTGGAATCGCCCAGGCGAAGCCGGCGTCGTCGCTCTTCATCGACGATCGGCAGCAGAACCTTATTCCGGCCGGCACGCTCGGCATGAACGTGATTCTCTTCAAATCAGCGACACAGCTTCGCTCCGATCTGGAGCGCCTTCTCGATCTCGAACTTTCCGGAGCATAGGCGATGCGCTTGGC
>JBBQWD010000077.1:0-7524 GCA_038210945.1 Gemmatimonadales bacterium | reverse complement strand
GAAAGTTGTCCCCATCCATTCGTGCAAGGAGTGGAACGCCGTCGCTTCGGCCCGTGCGGCTGGGGGCGCAGCGCGAGAGCCACGTCCGCTCGAGGCAGAGCCGGCGCATCCAGTGGCAAGGTGAGCACCGAAGTCGTCGCTGCTGCCGTTCGCGAAAGCAATGCGACGCGCACGCCGCTCAGGATTTCGGGGCGCTCGAACTGGTTGACGGCGGGCCGTCCGGTGCGGGCGAGCAGAAGCCTCTCGCTTCGAGACGACGCTGGTGTGGTGGGCTACGTTCCAGGTGATCTCACGATCACGGTCCGCGCGGGAACGTCACTCTCGGAAATCGAGCGCGTGACGCGCGAACACGATCAGTGGCTGCCGCTTGACCCCTACGGCTCCAACGATGGCACGATCGGCGCGACGATCGCGACGGCGTCGGCCGGCCCGCTTGCGACGCACTTCGGATTGCCGCGTGATCTCGTTCTCGGGCTCGAGTTCGTCAACGGGCGCGGCGACGTCGTGCGCGCCGGTGGGAAGGTCGTGAAGAACGTCGCCGGATTCGACCTGTGCAGGCTTATCACCGGATCGTGGGGAAGCCTCGGTGTCATCACGGAACTGACGCTCCGCTTGTACGCGAGGCCCAAGGTCGATCGGAGCGTCGTGATTCGACTCAAGGGAAGCGTTAAAGAGTCGACAGAGTTCCTCCGCGCGGTTGTCGCCGCTCCCTTGAACCCATACAGCCTCGAGCTGCTGGGCGCTTCAGCAACGCAGGCGCTCGGGCTCGGATCAACCAAAGTTTGCCTGATTCGGTTTGGTGGCAACGCTGCTGCAGTCGACGCGCAGGTGCGCGAGCTTTCGTCCCTCGCGAAATCCGAGGAAGTAGAGACAGCCATCTGGGACCGTCTGCGCAATCTGGAGAAGGATGCGGGAATCGTCATCCGAATCTCAGGCTTGCCTTCGACTTTTCGCGCCGTCTCACCCTCCATGTTGGCGGATGAGTATTCGTGGATATTCGAGTACGTCAATCCTGTGAGAGGTGTGCTGCGGCTCGTGATCCACGACTCCGGCCGCGCAGCGGGTGACGAGGAGTCGCTGCTAGGCATCGATCCCGCTGGAGGGCGAGACGAGCACATTGTATTCGAAAAGTCGCCCGACGAAACGTGGGCCGAAATACCAAGCGCCGTCTCGGATCCGCTGTCGCAGGGCATCAAGAAAGCCTACGACCCGCACAATATCTTGAACCCCGGCATACTCGGCGATTGACGTGACAGCTTCCCTCCCCGCCGATCCGCTTCCACTCGACCCAATGCCGGGTTGCGCGCTTCCAGGCACTCCATTGGCTGGCGCGCTTCCCGGTATCAACGCCTGCGTTCACTGTGGGTTCTGTCTTCAGGCGTGTCCGACCTATCTGAATCTCGAAGACGAGAACGACAGTCCGCGCGGCCGAATCTTTCTCATGCGCGCGTTGCTCGAGGGAACGGTCAAGCCCGACGATCCGAGCGTGCAGCAGCACATCGATCAATGCCTCGGATGCAGGGCGTGTGAGCCGGTTTGCCCGAGCGGAGTTCCCTACGGCCAGCTGCTCGAAGCGACGAGAGCGACTCTGCGCGAGTATAAGCCGGTTCCCTTCATCGCGCGACTCATTCTCTTTGTCTTCGCGCGACCGTGGCTTCTCAGGCCGGCGATGTTTTTCTCCCGCCTCCTCGCCGCCACTCCAATTCCAACGCTCCTCTCCGGAGTGAAAGGCAGACTCGGATTCGCGATGGCGATGCTGGCTTCCACGGGGAGATCGATCGAGCGGTCGCCCTACAATCCGGCCGCGGGCCGCGAGCGAGGAACCGTCGCGACGCTACGCGGCTGCGTGATGGATGGGTTGTTCAATCAGACCAACCGTGCCACGGATCGGGTACTGGCCGTCAACGGCTACGCGATCGTGGGCGCACGCGGTCAGCAATGCTGCGGCGCTCTCCACGCGCACGCAGGCGACCTCGACACCGCGCGCAAGCTGGCGCGGCGCAACATCGCGGCGTTCGAGCGCTCAGGAGCGGAATTCATCGCCGTCAACGCGGCCGGCTGCGGCGCGATCATGAAAGAGTACGGACACTTGCTGAAAGATGATCCGGCGTGGCACGACAGGGCCGCTGCACTCGGCTCGCGAGTGCGCGATGTGAGCGAGCTGCTCGCGGCGGCCGGCCCGCGACAGGGTGGCCCGCTTCCAATCCGCATCACCTACGATGCGCCGTGTCACCTCCAGCACGCACAGCGCGTCACTCAGGCGCCGTTGTCCGTTCTCGCCGCGATTCCCGGATTGGAGCTCGTCCCGCTGCACGATTCCGATCAGTGTTGCGGGAGCGCGGGGATATACAATCTCATCGAGCCCGAGACCTCGGATGCGGTGCTCGCGCCCAAGCTCGCGAACATCAAAGCGACGGGCGCGCCGTTCGTCGCGACGGGGAATCCCGGCTGCCTGATGCAGATAGGTGCCGGCATGATTCGCTCCGGAATGTCGGCGCGAGCGATTCACCCGATCGATCTGCTCGACGCATCGTATGCGGCGCGCGGCCAGTAGCGCCTGCAGAGAGCACTGGCTTAATTGCAGATGATGTCGGAGATGAACGAGTATTCCGCGCTGCACAACGGTGCTCTCCTGTTCGACCGGAGCGACCGCAACCGCATGCGCATCTCCGGACCGAAGGCCGCGGAGCTGCTCACCGGGATGGTGACCAACGACGTCTCCACCCTCCTCCCGGGCGAAGGCCAGTACGCCGCGGCACTGACGCCAAAAGGGAAAATCGTCGCCGATCTGCGCATCTTCGCGCTCGAGGATGCGTTTCTCGTTGATACGTCCGCCGCCGCCGCGCCTGGGTGGAAGGACATGGTGCGGAAGTACATCAACCCGCGCGTCGCCCCGTATCACGACGTGACATCGGAGCTGGGCGATTTCGGTCTCTTCGGCCGGTCCTCGCGATCGATTCTTTCACGCGTGATGGACGTGGACGACAAGGATCTCACCGCTCTCGCGCCGTATGGGAACATCGCGCGACCGTTCGGAGACGCGACGGTGATCATCGCGCGTGTCCCGGAGATGGATCTCGATGGATTCGAGATCTTCATCCCATCGCAACTGGGCGAAACACTCAAGCCCAAATTTCTCGCTGCCGGTGTTTCAGCCGGTGGCAGGGATACCTGGGAGATCGCGCGCATTGAGAGCGGCCGCCCCCAATGGGGCGCCGACATGGACGACTCCACGCTTCCACAGGAAGCGAACTTCGACGAGCTTGGCGCGATCTCCTACACGAAGGGCTGCTATATCGGTCAGGAGACCGTCGCGCGCGTGCACTTTCGCGGACACGTGAATCGCTTTCTCCGCCGACTTCGGTTCGTAACGCGCCCCGCGCCGCCGACTGGCGCCGAGCTCGTCGACGAGGCGGGGAAGGTGATTGGAGACATTCGGAGCGTCGCGCTGTCGCCGCGATACGGCGGTGTGGCGTTGGGCATGGTCAGGCGCGAAGTCGCGCCCGGCACGACGCTGCAGGCAAGATGGTCAGGCGGAGAATGCAGCGTGCAAATCGAACAAAACGAAAAAGGCGCCGCTGTCTAGCGGCGCCTTCTCGAACCCCAGCCCAAAGCTTACTTCTTCTTCGTCGGAGTCTTGGTCGTCTTGGTCGTCGTCGTGGTCTTAGTAACGGTGTCCTTCATCATACCAGCCGTCGTGTCAGTCATCTTCATCATCGTGTCCATCGCCGGGGCCGGAGCCATGGCGGGAGCCGACGTGTCGGCAGTGGCGGCTTCATCTTTCTTGGCGGTGCATGCGGCAAGTGCGAGGACTGCGGCGACAAGGGCCAGGCGCTTCATTTACGAATCTCCTTGAGAGGCAACGTTGAATAAATCGCCGGTCCGTGCACGCAGTCGCGATGCTCGTTTTTGGCGCGGACGAAAAATCATCTCATCAGGAACCTCTGTCAAGGGCGGAGCCGTCTAGTTGCCCCTCTGCGCAGGGGCTAGATTACCTCTGGAATTGCGATTTTCCCCGGAGAATTAGTTGTCGGTCAACCCAGAAACATTTGGCGCTCTGAAGCGCTCGGCCTTCGGTTCGGCGGAGCAAAGGATCCGCTCGGTAAAGGATGAGCTTCGCGCGAATCTTCTCACCAGGCTCGCGTCTCGCAAACCCATCTTCAACGGCGTCGTCGGCTACGAAGAGACGGTCATGCCCCAGATCGTCAACGCGCTCCTCAGCCGGCACAATTTCATTCTCCTCGGGCTGAGAGGTCAGGCGAAATCGAGGATTCTGCGCGCGCTGACGACGCTTCTTGATCCGGCGTTGCCCATCGTCGCCGGCAGCGAAATAAACGACAATCCGTTCGCTCCGGTCTCCAAGTACGCGAAGAATCTTCTCAAGGAAGCTGGAGACGACACGCCCATCGCCTGGCTCGAGCCCGACATGCGGTACGTCGAGAAGCTCGCTACGCCGGACGTCACTGTCGCCGACATCATCGGCGATCTCGATCCGATCAAGGCCGCGCGTGGCGGTCACATACTCGGCGACGAGCTCACGATGCACTACGGAATGCTGCCGCGCGCGAATCGGGGGATTTTTGCCCTCAACGAGCTGCCCGACCTCGCCGGCAAGGTGCAGGTGAGCCTGTTCAACATCATGCAGGAAGGGGACGTCCAGATCAAAGGATACCCGGTCCGGCTGCCGCTCGACATTATGATTTGCTTCACGGCGAATCCCGAGGACTACACTGCCCGCGGCAAGATCATCACGCCGCTCAAGGATCGCATCGGCAGTGAAGTCATCACCCACTATCCCGAGACCGTCGAGATCGGAATGGCGATCACGAACCAGGAGGCGTGGACGGCGCGCGGCGCGGGAAAAGTCCGCGTCCCCGACTTCATCGCCGAGGTGATCGAGCGCGTCGCGTTCGAGGCGCGAATGGACAAGCGGATCGACAAGCGGTCTGGAGTATCGCAGCGCATGCCGATCAGCGTGCTCGAGAACGTCGTGTCGAACGCCGAGCGTCGCGCGATCCAGACCGGCGAGCGTGACATCGTGCCGCGCATCGCCGACATCTACGCGGCGCTTCCCGCCATTACCGGAAAGATCGAGCTCGAATACGAGGGTGAGCTGGTCGGCGGCAACAGCATTGCGAAGGAGCTGATTCGTCGCGCGGCCGACGCCACATATCAGGACCGCGCCGGCGGAATCAACACCGACGAGATCATCATGTGGTTCGATGTCGGCGGAGCGCTGCAGGTCACCGACGACGTGGGCGTGGATGCGGTGGTTGAAGGATTCGGCAGTGTGCCCGGACTGATGCAGGTCGTGAACACGGCCGGCCTCGCCCGGATGGACGATCTGCCGGTAGTCGCAGCCGGCTGTGAGCTGGTGCTCGAATCACTCGTCGCGCGAAAGAAGATCGCGCGCTCCGATACGGGTCAGTACGGCCGCGCCATCGAAGAGAAGCGCCGCCGCCCCTATCAGGACTGAGTAGTGGCGATCATCACGGTCTCGCGGCTCTACGGGTCGGGAGGCTCGGAGGTCGCCGCCGTCACCGCGAAGATCCTCGACTGGTCGCTGCTCGACAACTCGGTCGTTGACGCGGTCGCGGCGAGAATGGGCCTGAGTGTAGCGGAAGTGCGGGACCGCGAGGAGAGAGTCCCATCGCTCGTGGAGAGGCTGACGTCAGCGATGGCGATGGGAACCCAGGAGTGGGCCGCTCCGATTGCGGCTGCTAAGGTCCCCACCGACGAACAGCTGATCGAAGTCACACGTCACATTATCGAGGAAGCCATCGCGGCCGGATCGGTCGTCGTCGTCGGCCGTGGAGCGCAGGAGATGCAGGCCGAGCGTGAGGATTCGCTCCACGTGTTCTGCTACGCGCCTCGAAAGGCGCTAATCGCGCGGACGATGGAGAGAGAGGGTGTGGGCGCGGAGGAAGCAGCACGTCTTGTCGACAGCACCAACAAGGAGCGGGACCAGTGGGTTCGGCTGCACTGGGAGCGTGACCGCCGTGCGCTCGAGAACTACGATCTCAGCGTCAATACGGAGCGATTGGGCATTCAGGGATCCGCGCAGCTGATCGTGAGCGCGGCGAAGATTCGCTTCGGGCTCTAGTGCAGCTCGCTCTTACCTCGGGTTCGTGGCCCAGATGGTTGATTCGGTCACGAACCCCCGATCCTCCATCGCGAGCATGCTCGCGATCAACCCGGCGATGTCCGACGCGTGGAGCTTGGTCGGATTGTCCGGCTTGACCGGAGTCGGCGAAGACTGCTCTTCACCGAAGCTGGTGATCACTTCGCTCGGGTTCACCTGCATCACGCGGATGTTGTGCTCCCTCAGCTCGGCTCGCCAGCACTCGGTGAGCGCGTGCAGGGCGAACTTGCTCGCGCAGTACGAGGATCCGTTCGCGAATCCGCGCTGGCCCGCAGTAGACGAAATGTTGACGATGTTGCCATTGTTCCGCCCGACGAAGTATTTCGCCGATTCGCGCGCGACGAGCATCGCTCCGAGCACATTCGTCTGCCACACCCGGAAGAACTCTTCGGCCGTCAGATCCACAAGGGGAGTAAAGGCGCCGAAGCCTGCGTTGTTGATGAGGACGTTGTAGTCGGAGTATTCCCTGACGACGGTTCCGATCAACCGCTGGACGTCGTCTTCCTTGCTTACGTCAGCGACGATGGGGAGGGCCCCGATTTCTTTTGCGGCAGCATCGAGCAGGTCATTGTGTCGCGCACAAATAGCGACGCGCGCGCCATGCGAGCGCAGGACTCGCGCCGTCTCGAGTCCGATTCCACAACTTCCGCCGGTGACGAGCACCGCGGCGTTCTTCAGGTCCATCGGGCCTCCTCAAAGACCGCTTCCCACATGAGGGTAGGCAGAGTCCGGGCCATCGGGTTGCGCTTAAGAAAAGAACGGGGCGCTCGAGAGCGTCCCGTTCTTTTTTTCGCGAGCTCCGGCAAGAGCCGGCAAATCATGCGGCTATTTCTTGCCGCGGAAGTCCGACGACACCTGCTTGTCGAGCATCAGATTGGCCACAAGTTGTTTCAGCTTGTGATTCTCGTCGCGAAGATCTCGCAGCTCGTGTGATTCGCTTGCGCTTGCGCCGACGCCATCGTACTTGTTGCGCCAACGGTAGAAGGTGGTTTCCGTGATGCCGAGTTCACGACAAACCTGCACGGCGGGCGTTCCGGCTTTTACTTGCTGGAGCGCCTGCACGATCTGGTCTCTGGTGAATTTGCTTGGTCGCATCGGTCGATCCTCCCTGCCCGTATGCGGTCCATGATCAGAGGTCTGCCGGCGCGCTGTTGCGCGCCGGCAGATCTCCGCTAAGCCGTGTTAGGCTCGTCCTCATGGGCACCCCGTGATCGCGGTGCCTGACTCCGTCGCGTCGCCGGTGCCGGAGGCTCCCGCCCACCCATTGCCGATGAAGGTTCCACCGGTGAAGGTGACGCCCGTCCCTGCCATAACGGTTCCCTTGAGATTGGAAGTCGTCATGGCCGAGGCTTGCCGCACCCACCACGTGACATTGCACGGCA
>JBBQWD010000076.1:0-7536 GCA_038210945.1 Gemmatimonadales bacterium | reverse complement strand
GCAGCTCGTGCGCGAGCTTCCGCTGCGGCTGGCTCATCTCCTTGATGGTCAGGCCGTTTCGCGGAAACAGCTCCGTCGGAATGAAATTCCAGTGCGTCCGCTCATCGCCGTCGAAGGCGAACGTCGCGCGCTGCCGCTGCTGCGGCGTGAGGCTCTCCAGAAACTTTATCGCTGCTACCGCCATCACAGCCGGAGATGGTCCAGTGGCGACCGGCGATCCCGGCAAGAGTTTCCCCAGCTCTTTCCACGTGACCAGTATGACGTGGTTGTCTCGCAAGGCCTTCTTGAACTCGGAGCTGTTGACGACGTCGTAGTCCTTTTGGCGCCACGCCGACCCGAACCCCTCGTGGTCGACCATCACGGCCTGGAGCTCGCTTTCGTCGTGCCCGAGGTGGACGATCATCTCGGTGAGACCGGGCTTGAGGTCGGCGATCGACTTCAGATAGAACTCCTTCCACTTATCGCGCGGAACTTCGCGAGTGGCGATGATCGCCGCATCGACCAGGACGTCCTGTGCCGAGAGTGGCGGTTGAGGCGCGACATGCGGATCGCCTCGCGGAGCGAGGAACGGAAGGTGATATTCGCGCGCCACCTTCACGTACACGGCAAGCAGATCGGGTGTGGTAAAAAGAGCGCCCATGTGGCTGTCGAGATGCGTCGGACGAATCCCGAGCGCTAACGCGCGCTCAATCTGCGCGCGGATCTCACTCTCTACCTCAGCGGGCTTCGCGTTCGCGGCAACGATCTTCTCGTCATTCGGGAACGTACCGCTCGAATCGAGCAGGCTCGGAACATGGTCCGCCGGCGAAACACTTCCCCAGCGGTACGTTTCCCATTCACTGGTAAGCGTGAGATGCAGGCCGAGATCTGCATCCGGGTGCGCTCTGGCATACGCGGCGACCTCGGTGATCCAGGGGGTCGGCACCATCGCGCTCGCCGACGAAATTGCCCCCTTCTCCAGCGCGTCGAAGCTCGCCGCATCGATGGAGTGCGCGGCGCCCAGATCGTCCGCGTGGATTATGAGCAGCTTCGAGTTCGCGGGATGGCCGAGCCGCTCGGCTATCGTCTTGGTCTGGGCGGGAAGCGCTGATGCAACTACAAGCGATACGACCGACGACCAAAGAATGCGGTGCATGGCAGGCTCGTGAAATCGTGGAGGACCGCGTATTTGCCTGGTGCAAACGCTATCAGCGCTGAGGCCGTTGCGAAAGCGACCTCAGCGCGATTCTCCGTCACGACTGGTGACTGCCAGTACTTATAGGATGCCGCCGCTCCGCACGCGGAAGTCGACGTTGTCCGAAATCCACTTCCAGAGCTCGGCCTGACTCTCCGGTTTCGCGCCCGCGTGATAGTGCGAGCGCCAGGTGGCCATCACCTCGTCGTCCACCGTCCACATGCGAACTCGGCGCCGAGGGACCTTCTTCTCCCAGTGCACGGCGACCGTGGGACGCGGATACAGGACGCGAATGGTCGTGTTCTTCGAGAGGTACTCGAGACCACTCACGTTGATCTTCTTGTACTTGCTCAGGCTGTCGTTCTTTTCCGATGGCGTGTCCGGCAATCCGTCGGTGAGCATCACGATATTGAGCGGCGACAGCACCAGGTTCTGGCGCTTCACCAGCGTCCCGACGCGCTCGAAGAACGGATTGAAGTCGGTGAGCCCGTCATTCGACGGGTACTCCTTCCTCAGGAACGCCGCGATCTCCGCGACGCTCATGTTCTGAAACGTGTGGATCGGCTGAAAGGATTTCGTCTCTCCCGGCTTCTCCCCACCGAACGAGCCGACGAATACCGCTGTCGGCTGCTTCAGTCCACCCAATCCGTGAAGGTGGGCGTAGAGATAGTTCGCCGTGAAATCGATCGCGCTCTCGTAGCGACCCCTGCCCTTGAATGAGCCGCTGACATCGATCCCGATTACGAGTGTCGATCGCGCGACCCGCGTACTACTCGATGCGGGCGAGCACGCCACGACCGCGCTCAACATCAGCGCCGCGGACGCCCACGATGCGATGAGCTTGCGTGAGGTTCTCATTACGCTACCCTCGGCCTTGGCTCGTGAGGCGTGCGCATTGGGCCGGCCTCCAGGTGCGGGCGCGAGACGTGCGCCAGCGGCGTTGCGGCGAGGATTTCCTCGAGCGTCTTGAACGGCAGTGAGAACATCGGACGTGATTTGATCGTGACAACCGCGAAATTGATCGTGGCCGCCAGGAGCTGGAGCACGGGGAGCGAAAGCAGCTCGAACATGCGCTTTGCTTCCTCGTGGAACCACGCGGTCTCCGCCTTGAGGGCATTGACCGGCTCGCGCCAGAGTCCTGGCTCGACCGCCCTCTGGATGGGGCGGGTCGCACCTTCCATCGAAACAGCCTGCCGCGAAAGGATCGCGAGCAACGCCGGCGTTCCGAAACGACCGAACAGGAACCATGACATGCCGCGCACGCCGAGCCAGCCGAACGAGGCAAGAGCCAACGTGGCGCCAATACCGAGCTGCACCGAGCCGCCCGACTGCTGGGCGATCCACGGCGTGATCGCGTCGATCAGCTCGCGGTAGAGGAAGATCACCTCGAAGAACATCACCGCGCTCTCGACGACGAGCATCTGTACTATGGTAGCCGTCTTCTTTTCCTTGATTGCTTCAGTCACGACCTGCACGCAGGCGAAGCTTCCCGCCACGAGCATGAACAGGAACATCCATAGCAGCGGCGCCATCACGCGTGGGTTCGGATCGAACCCGGTGAGACTGCCGAACACTTCATTGAGTGTCGGCTGGAGCGTGAAGGTGAAGATCGTCGCTTCGATCGCGCACCAGACGGTGAGGACCATGAATGCGACCCACGGCACACCGGGCTGGAAGTAGCGTTCCGATGTCCAATTGAGCAGCGTGAGCGGCGAGCGCAGCAGGCCGAGCAAGAGATTCTTGACCATCAGAAAGGCGAAGCGCACCGAGCCGATTACCCAGCCAACGAGTGCGACACCGACGCGCAGCATTCCTGTCCAGAAGAGCCAGATGCAGCGGCCAGCATCCCACCACGCCATGAGCATTGATGTGATGAAGGCACCGCGACCAGACCGGAAAGGAAGCGTGTATATGGAGGCGACCGTGCACCACAGGCCGGCCGCGATTAGAAGTGCAGGCATCAGCAGTGCGATCAGTGCCACGACGCGAAGGGTGGGACTTCCGCCCGTCCCCGCCAGCACTATCGTCGACTGCCACGCTGCGAGCCAGCGCATTGGCGCCAGCAATGTGAGCACCGCGCCTTGCCAATCGGCGGGGAATAATTGCGCAAACGATTCGAACATGATGATCGACCTCGAAAAACAGGTGTGTGTTCGCGCCGTTGGTGCGTGTGACGTGATGCGTGAGTCGTGCGAGACTACTGAGCGACGGGAGACCGGCGCGTTCTATCGCTTCAAGTCTGACGACCTGAAGCTCATCAGGGAAACGCGATTAAGGAGACGGCCTCGCGGCGCCCCAAAAACGGTGGGTTAACCCTCTTATCGCGAGGCTAGATGGCTCTTTCCGCACTTGCCGTTCGGGCTCCCGCGCCGCACAATGCAGCATGGAGCCCACAATGAGACACCTGTCTGTTGCCGCGACCGCGCTTCTTCTCACTTTGGCTCGACTGACCGCCGCGCAGGAGCACGTCCACCTGCAGGCCCCGCCGATCGGAGAGTTCGGCACGGTTCACTTCGCGACATCGTGCAATCCGAAGGTCGCGCCGCAATTCGATCGCGCCGTCGCGCTGCTGCACTCCTTCGAGTTCGGCGCGTCGATCCGGACCTTCAACGAAGTGCTCGCCGCCGACTCGACGTGCGCGATGGCGCAGTGGGGGATCGCGCTCAGCCGATGGACTAATCCGATGGCCGCAGGAAACCGGTCCGTCGCGCAGCTGCAGCAAGGCAGGCAAGCCGCTGACGCCGCTGCCCGGCTCGCCGCGGGCGCATCTGAGCGCGAGCGCGGCTACATAAGCGCGGTCAGCACGCTGTATGACGATTTCGAGCACAAGGATCAGCGCATGCGCATCGTCGCGTACGAGCACGCGATGAACGATCTCGTGATGCGGCAGCCCGCGGACACCGAGGCGCTGATCTTTTACGCGATCGCGCTGGCCGCGTCGGCGTCACCAACTGACAAGACCTATGCGAATCAGCTGAAGGCGGGCAGCATCCTCGAGCCGCTTTGGGCGAAGCAGCCGGGTCACCCCGGGATCGCCCATTACATCATCCACACCTACGATGTTCCGGCGCTAGCCGACAAGGCGCGAGCAGCCGCGCAACGGTACGCGAGCATCGCGCCGTCCGCCGCGCACGCGCTGCACATGCCCTCGCACACTTTCACCCGAGTCGGTATGTGGGAGGAATCAGTCAACACCAACAACCGGTCCATGAAGGTTGCGTTGAGCACCGGCTCCATCGCTGAAGCGCTGCACGCGTCCGACTATGCGATGTACGCCAATCTGCAGATGGGAAAGGAGTCCGACGCGAAGGCAATTCTCGAGGGACTACCGGCGCTCGCGGCGCGGTTCGACGTCAATGCGGTTACCGGCGCGGCTCCCGGTTCCGCGGGAGTGTTTGCGCTCGCGGCGATTCCGGCGCGCTGGGTGTTGGAGCGAAGCGCGTGGACAGAAGCAGCCGCGCTCGAGCCCAAAGCGAGCGCCTTTCCGTACACCGGGGCCATGACGTACTTCGCGCGCGCACTCGGCGCATCGCACACTGGCGATCTCGTGAAAGCAAAGGCCGCAATCGATTCACTGGCGTCGATTCAGCAGCGATTGAGCGCGAAGGGTGAGGTCTATTGGACGGAGCAGGTCGCGATTCAGAATCTCGCCGCGCAGGCGTGGCTCGATCTCGCCGAGAAACGGGAGACCGACGCGCTGGGGCGAATGCGCGAAGCAGCGGCGCGCGAGGACGCGACCGAGAAGAGCGCCGTGACGCCGGGACCACTCGCGCCAGCTCGGGAGCTCCTCGGTGATATGCTGATGGCGCTCCATCGGCCCGCTGAGGCGCGGGCTGAGTATCGCGCTACTCTAATGAAGGAGCCGAATCGGCGGCACGCGCTCCGAGCACTGCGCCACCTCCGATGAGGAGTGTGCTCAAGACTGGACCAATAGGACTGGACAACGTGTTAACCGCGATCGCGCACGCTGCAAGAAATCCTATGGCTGCACCGAGCGCTGTCGGCCAAAACTGGGATCGGACGATCCAATGCCTCCAGAGAGCAATCCGCGCGACCAGCATCGAGGCGATGAGTCCGCCGAGGATTCCGCCCGCATAGAGACCGGCTTTGCCGAACGCATGACCGGCGATCGATCCGAGTGCGCCGCCAAGACCGCCGAGTGCGCAGGCAATAAAGAATAGCGCAGCGCGATTTCTCGTCATTTCCGTCGGATTGTAATGAAGTCACCGTTTTGACCACTTAGAATTTTCCAATCACCGACTAGGTAGCGCGATCCGGGAGGATCGCCGTAAGCAATAATCACCGTGTCGCGCGTGGCCCAGCGAACGGGCACGCCGTCCACCTTCCCGTTCACCAAGACTTGGTATACTGGCACCCCGATCTCCAGCTGCGAAGGTGACATCCTGCGGGCACGCCGCACGACTTCCTGGAGCATGGCGACCGAGGGCCCGAACAATGGAATCACGCCGCGGACATAAGGCGCGCGCGTCGGCTCGCGGTCCGGCCATTCCTCCACAATGGAGTCAGGACCAAACGTGATTGCGTCCGTACTGACTGGTGGCGAATCGGGCGACGTGCCGACACGACCGAAAGACAACTGGCTTCGAGTGACTTCTCCGGACCTCGAGAACTCGACCCGATAGCGCGCCCACCCGAACTTTGCACCGCGTCGACGCGTGCGAACGACTCCTTCGAGCAGGCTGGGTGTTCGTTCGAATTCGTCCACCAGCGTCGTGTCCCCGCGCACGACGAGCGCGAAGGCACCACTGTCAATCACTTGCTGGGCATCAGAGGGCAGATCGTGCACACGCGGCGCACTGGCAGCCGCCGCTGGAAGTCCGAAGCGGGCCGCGGCGTCGCGACGCAGATAATCGCCGAGGCCCGCAGCGGGTTGATCGCGTCCGCCGTTGGCGAAGATGGCGGGCCAGGTGTCAGCGGGAAAGATGCGACGAATGCTCGTGCCGTAACGATTGCCGTCCTGCGGTACTTCGACGCCAAGAACGCGGGGACGGCCGCTGTCGACTTCGATCTCGAACGCCGCCGGGAGACTCATTCCCGAGCCGTCGATCAAGCGGCCGTCTACAGCCAACAGTTCGGTGCAAACCGCCCAGACGAACACTTTTGTCCCGCTCTGGCCCAAAGGCCTGTATGCGCACCGCATCTCACCGCCTTTACTGGTGAACCCACGGTGCGCGGCGAGATACACGTTCAGCGAATCCGGCTCTATGCGCACGGCGTTGACCGTGAACGGCTTGTTGATCGCGTCGGCGCCCTGATCTGTCCCCGCCTTGCACGCGAATAAGACCGAGGCGGCGAACAAACGCGCGACCATCATCGCCGCGAAGCGGCGTCCGCTGAGCCACGCTTGGGAATGCTCAATGTTTTCCAGTCAGGCGCGAAGTGCCGGGCGAGGTAGACTATCTGCCCGACATGATACGCAGCGTGTGTCACGGACCTGTTGAGCGCTTCGACGACGAGCATCTCTTCGCCGCGAATTCGGATCGTGCGCACGAGATCTTCCGCGGACAGCGCCTCGATTGAATCCATCGCGATCTTCCATCCATCGTTCCACCAGCGCAGGAGCTGTTCGCGCGAGACGCGTCCCGCGCTCTCGAACTCCGTGTCCCTGTTGCGATCCGGTTTTTCACCGTCGGATGTAAGGAGGTCTCGAAAGCGTGAGCGCAGGTTGCCCGACATGTGCTTGACGATGATCGCAATGCTGTTCGAGCTCTCGTCTAGCTCCCGATTCAGATCCTTTTCAGACGGAACCTGATCGATCGCCTTCTCCGCGATCTCCTTGTACGTGCGATAAGTGCGGAGGATGTTCCGAAGATAAGCGTCTGCCAATTTGCTGCTCATGATCCCAGCCACTCAACGGGGATTGCAAGGCAGGCCAATGCGCGACGCGAAGCACATCGTGTCGCCCTCCGCCCGATAGGTGCTGTCCAATCGGGCGAGGCTGTCACGTTGGGCAGCCGCGACTCGATGCGCCGCTTGGTTTCTCGGCGACAGATAGCGGGTCGACACCACAACGGTAAGGACCACGAGAACCGCGAGGAGAGCCAGCGAGAAACAGCGACGCATCGATTTACGCTCTTTTGGCTTGGGAGTGCGAGCCTACTATCTGCTACAATGGTCCGAATGCAAGCGAGACACTCACCGTTCCCGAGCCAATCAATTTCGGCTCGCCGTCGGCGACGGCCTCGAAGACGCGGACTCGATATGTGCCGGCACGAACCGAGTTGATTATTCCCCCGTAATCAACCACGAAGGTCGGCAAGTCACTGGCGCAGAGCGCGGCGGGGTTGGGCGCGACGTGGGCGACTATCGCGAGCTCGTCAGCTCGGCGACTCACGCCCGCG
>JBBQWD010000075.1:0-7582 GCA_038210945.1 Gemmatimonadales bacterium | reverse complement strand
TCCAGCAGCACCGCTCGTCCCGCATTGGCAATCAACCTCTGCAGCGCCAGCACCAGCACGAAGATGTCGTCGACTTCGCCGAGGAAGGGGATGAAGTCCGGAATGAAATCCATCGGCAGCAGTATGTACGCGACCGCTCCGGCCACCAGCAGCTTGTCGGTCGTCGACACGCGCATGTCGGTGACAAGCCCGCCCAGGAGCCGCAGGAAGTTTGGCAGCTCCTTCATCGTCCCCATCACGGTCCGCTTCGCGCCCGTGCGCGGCGCCGATGCGGTGGCCGATTCAGTCTCCCGGGGCGTTGCCGCCGAACGCGCTGCGCCGGCCGTGCGAGTGCGGCGTTTCCGGGCTGATGATGTCGCGCTCGAGCGCGCCGATTGAGCTTTCACTTGCGCTGATCTCCCGGTGGCGGTGGTGGCGGTGTATCCGTCGGCGGCGTGGGACCTGCCGCGGGTGTCTGCGGCTTCGATGTTGTCACCGAAGACACTACTCCCGCGATCTCCGTTGCAACTGACTTGCCAGCGTTAGCCACGTCCGTGACGACCCCAACGGCCTTGTTCATCACGCTCATCGTCCCGCCGATCACTCCCGCTGACATTCGGCCCGCCCTCAGCGTGTCCTCCACCCCCTCAGCGAAGCGCTTCAGCGGATTCGGCGCGGCCGAAACCTTGGGCGCGTACTTCGATTCGAGAAAGTCGATGTAGTCGAGGATCTGATAGATCTTCTCCTCGGGCAGCGTGTCGAGCTTCCTAATGAGTCTTTCGCGCAGGATATCGTTCATCTGGCCTGTCTCCTCTCCATTCACCCGCCCCCGCGCCAACGAGCGCGCCGGCCGCGCACGTCAATGTGCACGTAGTTGGTGCTCGCGTGTCCGCTAGTGTAGATACCGAGCCCGCCGACAAGATCCGGGTGCTTGAGCTCCACGATCTCCACCGCCAAACCTACCATACGGCTGTCGATCGCGGTGATTTTCCCGTCCCCGTTGGCGTCGATGGCCACATCGGCAGCGTCGCCGTATTGGTGCTGACTGTCCCGCGCCGCGCGCCGGATCGTCCGGTTGTGGGCGGGGGCCCGGAACCCCGAGTGGACATCGATCTCGATGTTGGCCACCGCGTTCGCCCCGTGCCAGCGGGCGATCTCCGCGATCACCAGCTCCAGCTTGTCCAGCAATTTCGGGTTCACCGCCGCGTAGCTCGGCCACACGCCCGGCTGGTCATGATTCAGGAAGTCGCCGACCTTGAGATGCCTGGTAATGGGAAGGTCCACGTCGGGTGGCGTGATCTCCAGAAAGCCTTCCGGGGGCGGAGTTTTCCCTCGGACACGCTCGGCCAGATAAGTCCCAATGCGGTATCCGCGCAGCAATCCGCGCTCCTTCTCCTCGAAGGGCACCAGCACAGCCAGAGTGAGTCCTTCCACCTGCCGCTGCTGTCCGGCCTTGAGAAGAGCTAGCCTATAGAACCCGGCCTTCGCGGGCACCGAGACCCTGTCGCCGTTGAGGGGCTGCGCCGCGGTGACGAGTGTCGAATCGCCGTTCCGAACCCACGCGTAGTGTAGCGCGCTCGGATCGCCGTGCACGTCCAGCGGATAAGACACTTCCTGCGCCGGCATCGCGAAAGCGAGCTTAACCTCTCCGCTCAATCCGAACGCGCTCGCCGACGGCTCGGCCAATGGGACGACGGCGCGGGCGAGATATGTACCGACCGGCTTGTCGTTCGCTTCCGAGGCTGCTTCGAGGAATTGGAAGGCTCCGACTACTGCGACCACTCCCGCGGCGATCCAGACGATCCGTGCGGTGTGTCGCGTCCGGCGGGGCAGCTCGTCGGGGAGCTCGAGCTCTTCACCTGTAGGATGTCTTCGTTCAGGTACGGCCGCAGACTCCAAGAGCCTTTCTTTTTAATAGATGTAGACCGGAGTGCCGACTGGAACCAAGGGATACAGCTTCTCGATGTCCTCGTTGCGCATACGCACGCAGCCGTGGCTCACCGACTGTCCGATCGACTCGGGGTGATCGGTCCCATGTATTCCGTATCCGTCTCCGAGCTCGAGCCGGCGGGTGCCCATCACTCCCAGGTACCGGCGCGCGCTGGTGCCGTATGGAGGAACTACGATGTTGCCGCCGGCGACGATCTCCTTCCCTTCCTTGCCTTCGCCGAGCGAGACGGTGGTGCCGTTGCTGTAGCGCTTGACGACCTCGCCGCCTTGGGTCGTGATCACGCCGTCGCCGGACTGAATCGACTGCCCCGGGCTGAGATGAACGATGCCGAGTCCTTTCTTGTGCGCCATCTCGACGTAGTGCCAGTCGGGTGGAACCCACGCGGGATTCTCATCCTTTCCCTTGACGACGAGGCGACCGCGCGGAGTCTCGAATCGCCATTGTCCGGCCGCTCCGCCCACGAGCTCCTTGCCGCTGCCGGTGGCAACAGGCGCCTCGAACAGCACTTCCTTCCCCTGCTTGTACCAGAGCCGATGGTCGGCCATGCTGACGACGAGGTATGGCTCGTTGGCCGCGGCGGCCGGTGACTCGTTGAGCAGCGCCTTGAGGCTATCGCCGGTCATGCCGAGCTTCGCCTTGACCTCGTTGAGCACGCCGAGGTTGTCGTTGTACACCATGCGGTTGACGTCGCGCCGGTAGCGGAGCTCGGCGGTTCTCGTGAGCAGCATCACGCTGACTATCGCTGCCCCGATGAACCCGAGGATCAGCATCCAGACCGTTTTGCCGCCGTATGAAAAGATTCTTACTGCCATCCAGCTACCTCTGTGATCGTTGTCGCGAGAAAAAGTGCGCCGTCAATAGAAGTATACCTTCATACCGGCATTAAGGTTCGGCATGATCGCCTTCATATCCTCGAGCGGTATTCGAAGCGAGCCGGGCGGAATCGGAGTGGAGTCGTTCGCGGTCTTCGCGGAGAGAATGATCGCTCCGCCGTCCAAGGTGATCTTGTTGTCGGAGAGGTCTGCCACCGTTCGCTCGCCGCGCGGGATCGCCGCAGGCGGAGCTGAGTCGCCCGCACTCACGCCCCGCTCCGGTCCGAACTGCACCGGCATCTCGCGCAACAGCGCGCCCTCTCTCGTGAGATACATCCGAGAGCTGTCGATGGAGACGTTGAGGTGGAGCTTCTTGGCGAACTTCGCCTGCCTCTTCGCCAGCTCGATCGCTATACGCAGCTTGTTCTCTTCCGACTGCACGATGAAATCCGTGCGCTGCTTCTCTGCGTCCGTCATGTGAGAGCGGAGCTGTGCGACGTCGTGGTTGTACTTCACGCGTTTTGCCACGAGCCAGGCATCGACGGCGAGCATCGCGACGAGTCCGAGGCCGAGTACGAAGACGAACCCCGGATAGGCACGCCTGAAATCGCCCCAGGTTCCGCGGCGCCGATCGCCTTGGTCCGCGCGGTCCGGGCTGCGTCGCGTCTCAGGACCGGTCTCTTGTTTGGGTCTGAAGATTTCCATTGTTGCTCCGTCGCGCCCTCTAATCGGGCTGGGATTACATTACTGATATAATGGCCACTACACAGCGCGCGCGGCCAGTCGCGCTCATCGTACTCGATGGATGGGGCTATCGCTCCGAAACTGACGGCAACGCAATCGCCCTCGCCAAAACCCCGACCTGGGACTCGCTCTGGAGCCGTGGCTCACGCACGCTCCTCGAAGCCTCAGGCCTCCGTGTCGGCCTTCCTGCTGGTCAAATGGGCAACAGCGAGGTCGGCCACCTCAACCTTGGGGCCGGACGCGTCGTGATGCAGGATCTAGTACGCATCTCTTCGGCCATAACCGATGGAAGCTTTTACACCAATCCGGCCCTGGTAGGTGCATGCCGGCAGGCAAAGTCGAAAGGCGGCACGCTCCATCTCCTCGGATTGATCGGATCCGGCGGGGTGCACGCCATCGACACGCACCTCTGCGCCTTGCTCGATCTGGCGAAGCGCGAGCGCGTCGACAAGGTGGCCATTCATGCATTTCTCGACGGGCGGGATACCCTGCCCAAGTCGGCGCTCAGCTACGTGCAGGAGCTGCTGGAGTACATCAGGAAGATCGGAAGCCCCGCAAAGATCGCCAGCGTGTCCGGCCGCTACTACGCGATGGACCGCGACCGGCGTTGGGAGCGCACGGAATTGGCGTACCGCGCGATCGTTTACGGCGAAGGCACGCCCGTCACCGATCCGCTCGAGGCAATCCGGCAGGCATACGACGCTGCAAAGACTGACGAGTTCATATTGCCCGTCGTCGTCACCGCGAAAGGAAAACCCGTCGCCCCAATGCGCAACGGCGACGCGGTCATCGGCTTCAACTACCGGTCGGATAGAATGCGGCAGATCGTCCGCGCTCTGATCGATCCCGGCTTCGAGGGCTTCGATGTGTCGAAGCGACCGAAAGTGACGGTGGTTACCCTCACGAATTACGACAAGACGTTCCCCGTCCCCGTGGCATTCGAGCCGACGTCGATGGAGCGCATTCTCGCTGAGGTTCTCTCCGCGCGAGGCCTCTGCATGCTGAAGACGGCGGAAACCGAGAAGTACCCGCATGTGACTTACTTCTTCAACGGCGGCGTCGAGCAGCCTTATCCGTGCGAGCATCGCGTCATGGTCCCGAGTCCGAAGGTGGCGACCTACGATCTCCAACCCGAGATGAGCGCGGCCGGTGTAACCGAGGCTTTGATCAAGGGGATGGCGTCGCGCGAGCACGATTTCATTCTCTGCAACTATGCAAATGCTGACATGGTAGGACACAGCGGATCGATTCCAGCGACGATCAAGGCGGTCGAGACCGTCGATCAGTGTCTGACGAGGGTTCTCAAGGCAGCCGAGAGCGCGGGCACGCGGCTCCTCGTCACTGCCGATCACGGCAACGCCGAGATGATGATCGATCCCGGAACCGGCGGTCCACACACGGCCCACACCACCAATCCTGTTCCGTTCGTCGTCATCGACTGGGAGCAGGAGCAGCGGCTGCGCTCGGGCGGAGCTCTCTGCGATGTGGCGCCAACTATATTATCCATGCTCGGTATCGAGCAGCCGGCGGAAATGACCGGCGTCAATCTTGGAGTCGATTAGTGAAGCATTCATTGAGCGCTTTGGCGCTTGTCGTCGTTGCCACGACTGCCGAAGCGCAGGTCGGGCATCTTCCCCAGAACAGCCCTTTCCGAGACGTTGAGACCCGCCAGGAGCTCACTTTCTTCGGTGGAACTTTCAATGCTGGTGGAGACCCCGCCGGCGTCGCGCCTCGGGGCGGGCCGATGTACGGGCTTCGCTATGAGATCCACGTCGGCGGCCCGGCCTTCCTCATGGCGCGCTGGTCTCACGTCAACAGCGAGCGGTTTGCGATCGACCCGACCAAGGCGGGAGCCGCAATGCAGCTCGGTAAGAAAAGCGTCTCGCTCAACCTCTACGACGTGAGCCTCGCCATCAACCTCACCGGCGAAAAGAGCTTCCACCACATCATTCCGGTCATAAACCTCGGAGCGGGGATCGCATCCTGTAGCTGCTCCGTAGACAAGGATCCGTACAAGTTCGGCACCCCATTTGCATTTTCTTTTGGTGGTGGTTTGCGGTACGTACCGGGCGGCCGGTTCCAGATCAGAGCGGACTGGAACGACTACCTCTACCAGATCAAGTATCCCGACCAGTACTACATCGTCCCCACGGGAGCCACTGCGGCGGCGGTGGGGCCGAGGCAGTCCCGCTCATTCTGGAAGAACAACGGGGCTCTCACCCTGGGCGCGTCGTTCCTGTTCTTCCGGTAACCTGAACCGCCCCTCCGTGGTGGCGGACCCGGAGGAAGCGTGGAAAAGGATTACGAGGACACGAGAGACATCGATAATCTGAGCGACGGCGAGCTGCGCGCGATGGTGCGGGACGAGCTGGAGATGCAGCTGGCGTTCGATCCCGACGATGTCGATGTGTCCGTCAACTCCGGCGTCGTGAGCCTCTCGGGACGGGTGGGAACCGACGAAGAGCTTCGCATCGTCGAGCGGGTCGTCACGGACATCGTCGGAATCGAGAAAGTCAAGAATGATCTCTTTGTCGATCCGATCAGGCGCGCTGAGAGTCCCGAGGCGATCGACGAGCACATAGTCGACGAGGAGATGCACGAGGGACTGCTGCTCGGCGACATGCCGCGCCCCGATGATCCCGAGGCTGAGCACCTCCGCGAGAACATTCGCTCGGAGCTGTTCGGAACGACCGACGTGCGGGAAGCCATCGAAGGAGGGATTCCCTGGAATCCTCCTGACGGGCCGACGCCCGAGGGCGCGAGCGGGGTGGACGAGGTGGACGAGCCTCCCGAAGCGACGAACGATACATAGCAATGCCGAGCGCTTCTCTTACCCGACGCATTTCGTTTTCCGCCGCCCATCGCTACAGCCGTCCCGATTGGAGCGCCGAGAAGAACATCACCGTTTTCGGCGCGTGCGCGAACTCTCACGGGCACAGCTACGTCTGTGACGTGACGGTGAGCGGACCGATCGATGTCACGACAGGCTTCGTCGTCGATCTCGGTGTGCTGGACCGCATCATCAAGGAGCACGTGACGGACCGGTTCGACCACCGCAACATCAATCGCGATGTGCCGGAGTTCGCCGACGGCAAGCTGGTCCCGACCGGCGAGAATCTCGCACGCTACATCTTCGAGCGAGTCGCGCGCGAGCTGCCGAGGCCGGCGATGGTTGAGCGCGTGACAGTCGCTGAAGACGACAAGCTGAGCGCCACCTACAGCAAGGAGTAAAAAGAAAACTGTGTCTGGACATTTCACACGCCCAATCGCGCGGGCTTTCGTCGCGGCCTTAATGCCTTTCGCGCTCACCGCTTGCGCAACGATGATGAGGACCGTTCATCCTCCTTCGTCGCGGGCGCAGCTCCGGCATCTGATCGATTCGCTGACGACGCAGCCCGAGTTCAGGAACGCGCAGTGGGGCGTGCTGATCGTGAATCCCCGCATCGGCGACACACTCTACTCGAAGAACGCCGGCAAGCTGTTCATGCCGGCGTCCAACATGAAGATCATAACCAGCGCCGCGGCCCTAACTATGCTCGGACCCGAGTACACCTACAAGACGACATTTCTCACCAACGGCGAGCGCCGCGACTCACTGCTTGACGGCGATCTCCTCGTCATCGGCCGCGGTGATCCGACCGTGAGCGATCGCATGAGAGTGCTTGCCACGACGGTGATGGACGCGCTCGCGGATTCGCTGCGCGCGCACGGCATCAGGCAGGTCGGCGGCTCGATAGCTAGAGTGGGCAATGCATTCCCCGATTCGATTTACGGCTACGGCTGGCAATGGGACGACCTCGGCGAGTACTACGGCGCCGGCGTCGACGAGCTGATCTTCAACGAGGGCATGGCGCCGACGACGCTCCGGCCTCCTCCCGACACGGTGCGCGACAGTCTCTACTCCGGGCCCGCGAGGGATCCGGCCAAGGCGTACCTCGACGCATTGAAGGATGGCCTCGCGCGGAAGGGAATCAGAGTGGAAGGTGGAGTCAGGGACAGCATCCTGCCAACTCCATTCAAGATGGACACGATCTTCGTCTTCGCCTCCCTGCCGCTCAGAGACATTCTGCCAGCGCTGATGAAGAAATCGCAGAAT